>DASPNK010000121.1:0-3607 GCA_035626575.1 Planctomycetota bacterium
CCCCGCCGGCGACGCGACTCCCGGGATCGTCGTGATCAGCGAGAAGTCGTAGGAGTTGAAGACCTTCACCTCGGACGACGTGCCGTCGATCACGTAGAGACGGTTGCCGTAGGGCTGCGGCGGAGGAGCGAGGGAGAGACCGACGCAGAGGAAGATGCCGAGCGGCCCGACGGTGTTCTGGCCGTCCGGCACGCCGGGGACCAGGCCGCCGCGGGGCGCGTCCGGGAACGGATACCCGAGGTTCAGCGTGAGCCCGACGTCGATATCGAGCGGCTGTCCCAGGACCGCAGGGTTCGCGAGGCGGTTCGGGCGGAACGACATGTTGCCGCCGAGGAGCCCACCGAACGCCGTCGGAATCTGGGAGCATCCGACGTTCGGCTGACCGTTCAGGGCCGCCGTGTCGACCACGCCGACGCCGGGCTTGTCCTCGGGCGGAGCGCCGCCCGTCTGGATGCCGACGTAGACCGCATCGCCCGACACCGGGTTGCGCGCCAGCGCCGGACCGACCGCCCACGTGAAGGCGACCGTCCGCGGCAACGCGCCGTTCGCCGCGCGGTCGGTGGCGCCGGCGAGGATGTTCAGCGTCAGCACCGAGTTGCCGACCTGGTTCAGCGCGTTCCGATACGAGCCCGGAACCACCGACGCCGCCGGCAGCGTCAGGAGGGGCGTGAGTCCGGTCGTCAGATTGAGGAGCGCAGGGTTGCTGCTCCGGATCGGGAACTTGTCCGGATTCGACGCGTAGTTCTGGAACTGGCCGATGACCGTGTTCTCGATGCCGACCAGCGTGCTCACGTCGACGAAGCGGATGCGCACCTGCGTCGGATTGAGCCGCGGATCCGGCATGTACACGACGTAGCCGAGGTTCAGCGGGAGCGGCTGGAGCACGCCCGTCGACACGTCGGTCGGGAGGCCGTAGGTGAACGGAACGTTGCCGTTGGTGGCCGGAGTGTCGTCGCCGCCGCCGCCTTCATACACGCCGTTGCCGCCCGGAAGGAACGGCAGGAACGGGACCGAGATGAACGGGTCGCGCGTGGTGAGGTTGTTCGCGCCGCCGACCAGCGACGGGAAATCGACCGCGTCGGCGAAGTTCAGCACGATCTCGCTGTTCACCGGAACGCCCGTGGCGTTGTTGGCCGAGATGCCCGAGACCGTGACGCCTTCCGCCGGGCCGGCCCAGTCGAGCGCCGTCGCGTTCGGGCCGATGCTGAATCCCCAGCTCGGCATGAGCTTGGCGATGCCCGAGGCGACGCCCGAGCTGGTGTTGCCGTTGACGAGGCCGAGGCCGTCCGACGACAGCAGGTTGGCGTTGATGCGGAGGAGGTAGTCGCCCACCGGGAGCGCGTCCGGCGTCGCGAGGCTGCCGTCGGCCGAGTAGTAGAGGCGGAGCCGCGCGGGCGCCTTGTCGTCGGTCACGACGTTGGACGGATCGATGACGCCCGTCGTGTCGACGAGGAGCCGCACCACGCCGTTGTCCTGGGTCGGGGGCGTCGCGCCCTGGATCCAGAAGAGCGTGATGCCGTCCTGAATGCCGCCCGCCGCGGACTTGATGGTGCTGGCGCGGACCATCGTGCCGAAGTCGAGCTCGAGGAAGCTCTGCACGCCGCCGCCCGGGATCGAGAACACGGGCGGGGCCACCGAGAGCTGCGCGTTGCCCGGGGGATTCGGGATGGGCACGCCGTTCGGGATGCCCGGGTTCGCCGGGTCGGTGGGATAAGCCTCGTAGACCGTCGGTCCGGTGACGGGCTTCTGCCCGACGAGGAGCGCCGACGAAGTCACCGTCTGCACGCCGCCGCCGGGGGCGGGCGTCTGGGCGCTCACCGAGCTCAACGTCAGCGCCTGAGGCGCCGAGCCGTCGCCGCCTCCGCCGCCGCATCCCGACAGGCCGCCGAGGGCCGTCAGCGCGAGCCCGCATCCGAGGACTCGCAGCGTCGTCTTGCCGATCGACATCAATCGCTCCTTAAGGACCGTCGCGCCGCCAAAGGCGGGGACTCGACCCACCACCGAGCCGTTGCGCGGCCGGATGTTTCCGGGCGGCTGCAGGATCGCAAGGTCCGTGCCGACGCCTGGCGCGTCGAGCGTCGACCCCCGATCCCGGGAAGTTTCGACCCGAAACCCGACTCCGCGACGTGGTGTAAAGCTCCCGGGCTTTCGCGGCGTGCGAATGCGAACGACGCCCGGAGGGCCGGCGCCGATCGTCGCAACCGGGCGCGATTCTATGGACGACGCGGCGCGGTGCAACCCGAGGCGGGACGAGGGGTCGTACGGACGGCGCGGCGGCGCGCGGCGGCCCGGGAATCCGGCCTCCGCGAGCGCTCGGAAGGGTTTCGCCGCCGTGGCCGTCCGCGCGCTCTGGTATAGAGTGTTTCGCCGGACGGAGCCGCGCCATCTTCGAACCGCCCCTGAGCCGCACCGACGCCGCCCCGGATCCGATCGAGCCCGCCCTCGATCACGCCCTGCGCCCCAAGTCCCTGGCCGAATTCGTCGGCCAGCGCGCGGTGACCGACAACCTCCGGGTGGCGATCGAGGCCGCCCGCCTGCGCGGCGAGCCGCTCGACCATACGTTGCTGTCCGGGCTTCCCGGCCTCGGCAAGACCACGCTTGCCGAATTGATCGCCCGGGAGATGGGCGTCAACCTCCGCACCGCGGCCGGCCCCGCGATCGAGCGCCCCGCCGACCTCGCAGGCCTCCTCACCGGCCTCCGACGCGGCGACGTGCTCTTCATCGACGAGATCCACCGCCTCGCCGCCTCGGTCGAGGAGTACCTCTACTCCGCCATGGAGGACTTCGTCCTCGACATCATGCTCGACCAGGGCGCGCGCGCGCGAAGCGTCCGATTGAAGGTCGAGCCCTTCACGCTCGTCGGCGCCACCACGCGCGAAGGCCTGCTCGGGCCGCCGTTCCGCGCCCGCTTCGGCGTGGTCGAGCGCCTCGAGCCGTATCCCGTCGAAGATCTTCGACGGGTCGCCGTCCGCTCCGCCGCGCTTCTCGGATTCCGTCTCGCCGACGAAGCCTGCGGGATCGTCGCCGAGCGCGCCCGCGGGACGCCGCGCCTGGTCAATCGCTTTCTCCGCCGGCTCCGCGACTTCGCCCAGGTCGAAGGCAAAGACGTGCTCGACGCCGCCACGGCCGACCTCGGGTTGCGTCGCCTCGGCGTCGACGAACGCGGGCTCACCGCCGTCGACCGACGCCTGCTCGAACTGTTGCACCACGGCGGCGGCGGCCCCCTCGGCCTCAAGACCCTCGCCGTGTCGGTGGGCGAAGACGAGCGCACGGTCGAAGACGTTTACGAGCCCTTCCTGCTGCGCGAGGGTTACGTCCTCAAGACGCCGCGCGGGCGTCTCCTTACCCGCCGCGGCGCCGACGCCGTCGGGCTTCCGCCCCTCGACGACGCCGCGACGGAGGCGCCGCTCTTCCGTGCGTGACGGCTTCGGGTTCGGCGGCGGGGCGGACGAGCGCGCGCTCGTGCGGCGGCGACTTCTCATCCTGTTCGCCACGGGCGCGGTCGTCGTCGGCGCCGCGCTGCTCACGCCGCCGAGGGAGGCGGAGACCGGTCCGCAGCCTCGCGAGTTCGTGCTTCCGCGCGAGCCGGTCGTCCGCGTGCGGGTCC
>DASPNK010000122.1:0-3742 GCA_035626575.1 Planctomycetota bacterium
TCGAAAGGCGCGCCGGCGCGCGCGCCCGACGCGGCGCCGCCCGCCGGCGCGCGCGCACGTGCGCCGCGGAAGCGGCGAAAAAAACCCGCGCGCGGCGCCCGTTCAAACGCGGAGCCTCTTCACCCGAAGAATCCTAGGGACGCGGTCCGGGGAGTACGGCATGCGTAACGAGACGGTGGTGGTGTTTCGCCTGAACGAGGAGGACGCCGAGCGGCTGAATCCCCTCCTGCCCGACTTCATGCCGGGCGTCTCGTTCCGCGGCGGCGCCTGGCAGGTGCGGTTCCACCACGCGTCCGAGGCGGTGCGCGCCTTCGCGAGGGCGCTGGTCGAGGTGGACGTCGGCTTCGACGTGCGCGAGGAGCGGTCGTTCCGCGTGGAGGAGATCGACCGGGCGCCCGCGCTGCGCCTCCACCGCGCGCCGCTGGTGCGCGCGCGGCGCGCCGCGGGCGACGGCGCCTGCGAGCACCTCGTGCGCGACGTCGACGACAGCCCGGTACGCCTCGAAGAGGACGACGCCTTCCGGCTCGCACGCACGACGGGCGGCGATCTCCTGGTGGACGAACGCATCGCCGCCGCCCTGATCCGCGAACGCGTGGGCGGATGCCTCCTGCGCCCGGTTCAGGACGCCCAGGGCGCGACCAGCCCGTACTTCGAGATCGTGCCCGTCCACCGCCTGCCGCCGATGCACAGCCCGCCGACGCGCTTCGCCCGCAAGCCGGAGAACGTCTGCCCGGTCTGCGGCCGCGGCGGCCTCGAGCTGCACTCGCCGCCGTTCTACGACTGCGAAGTGGAGGCGCTCACCGACGTCAACGCCACCTACGAGACTTTCGGCGACGGCGACGAAGCCGCGCCGGGGCTCATGCTGTCGCAGAAACTCTTCCGCCTGCTGAAGCAGGAAGGCGCCGAGCTCGAGGTCGAACCGGTGCTCTTCGTCTGAGCGCCGCCGGGCCGGCGCCGTCGAACGGCCGGGATGAGGGCGGGGAGGCGCGGCGCCTGCGGCGCCGTTCCGCGCTCAACGC
Source organism: Planctomycetota bacterium (assembly GCA_035626575.1). GTDB lineage: Bacteria > Planctomycetota > CAIWVZ01 > DASPNK01. The sequence goes on from DASPNK010000122.1 coordinate 1,020, forward strand.
GCCTGGAAGACGGGGATCACGATCTCCTGACCTTCCCGGAGATCCTCCGGGCGGATCAGCGACGGGTTCGCGTCGAGAATCGCGCGCCACGCGTTCGCGTCGTTGAGATGCTCGCGCGCGAGGGCGCCCAGGGTCTGGCCGCGCTTCACCGTCACCGAGATGTGCCTCGGATCGAGGCGCTTGATCGCCGACGGCGGCGTCGGAGGCGTCGGCGGTTCGGGCTCGGCCTCCGGCTCGGGATCCGCGGGGTTGCGCACATGACCGACGTAGCCCGTGATCACGTCGCCCGGCGCGTCGTCGTCGAGCGGGTCCGCCTCCATCGAGGGGGGCAGGGGATCGCTCAGCGGCGGGCCGAACTGGTGAAACACCAGCACCGACGCCGCGAGCGCGGCGAGCGCGAGAAGGAACACGCCGGTGAGCAGATTCTGCATGGACGTCCCGCGACGCCGGCCGCTCGGCCGGCGCGTCCAGCATAACGCCCGGCGCCGCGGGGCGGCGTCGGGCGTGAAGGGTCGGCGCGCCGGGGGCGCGCGCGACCGGGGTCAGGCGGCCGCGGCGGCGGCGGCTTCCGCGCGACGCTCGAGGCGCTTCTTCGCCTCGCGTTCATGCAGCCATACCAGCAGCGGGCACGCGATGAAGATCGTCGAGTACGTGCCGGAGAGCACGCCCAGAAGCATGGTGAAGGCGAACCCCTCGAGCGGGCTGTCCTGGCCGACGTTGAACATGAAGAGGACGGTCACGACCATCAACACCGTCAGCGACGTCAGGATGGTGCGCGACAGCGTCTGCCCGAGGCTGAGGTCGACGATCTCGCGGAAAGACCCCTTCACCGAGCCCATGTTCTCGCGGACGCGGTCGAAGATGACGATCGTGTCGTTGATCGAGAATCCGATGATCGTGAGATACGCGGCGATCGACTGCAGCGTGATCGGGACGTCGAGGATGCCGAGGCGGTCGAGCCCGATCGCGATGCCGAGCGGGATCAACACGTCGTGGAGGAGGGCCACCGAGGCCGCGACGCCGAACTTCGCCTCCTTAAACCGGAACCAGCAGTAGAGGATGATCGCGATGATCGAGAGCGTCATCGACACGATGGCCGACTCTTTCAGCGTCACCACGACGTTGGGCCCGATGTAGTTGACCGCGCCGAACGGCTCGACCGTGTGCAATCGGTCGCGGAAGGCCTCGGTGATGTCCTGCACCGCGTTGCCGCGCGAGACGTCGTTGCGGGAGACCTCGAGCTTGTAGAGCTTCGCGACCAGGACGCTCTTCTCCGGATCGTCCGGGTTCTCCTGCATCCGCGCCCCGGCCTCGGTCACGAGCGACCCGGCGAAAGGCGTGTTGCCGTAGGCGTCGCGGAACTGGTCGATGGCGGACTTGACCGCCGCGACGGGCGCCTCGTCGGCGAACTCCAGCTCGACGGTCCACTCGCCGTCGGTCCGGTCCACCGCTTCGACGTTTCCGACGCGGGCGAGCCTCGGCCCGCCGGACGCCGTCGCCGGGAAGATGTGGGCGGCGCGTTCCTCGACGAAGTGCTTGACCTCGGCGGTGTCGACTTCGGTGGTCGACTGGAGCTTGACGTCGTACTCCGCCGCGGCGCCGATGGCTTCGTCCGGCGTGCGGTCGGCGATCTCGACGCCCGCGAACTTCTCCTTGCCGTCCGGCGTGCGCAGCGACGCCAGCTTGGCGCGGAGCTCGTCCTTGGTGACGGCGTCCTTGAAGCGCACCGTCGCCGCGGTGCCGCCGGTGAAGTCGAGGCCGTACTTGGACCGGCCGGTGACCGCGAAAAGGACGATGCACACGACGGCCATCACGACCGACGCCGCGATCCACGGCCGCGACTTCGCGACGAAGGGATAGCGGACCGGCTTGATGGTGTCGCGGAAGCGCAGCTCCTTGAGGACGCCCTTCCGGATCGCCGTGCCGAACACCACCTTGGTCACGAAGAGCGCGGTGAACATCGACACGGCGATGCCCGCGAGCAGCGTGACGCCGAAGCCCTTGATCGGACCCGAGCCGAACCGCACGAGCAGCGCGGCGGTGATCGCGGTGGTCAGGTTGGCGTCGAGGATCGTGATGAACGCGCGGTCGTATCCCGCCTGGAGCGCGGCGAGGAGCCCCTTGCCCTTCGCCGCCTCTTCGCGCGTGCGCTCGAACACGAGGATGTTGGCGTCGACCGCCATGCCGATCGTAAGGATCAGACCGGCGATGCCGGGAAGGGTCAGCGTCGCGTCGAAGAGCGACACCACGCTCAGCGTCAGCGCCACGTTCAGCAGGAGGGCGATGTTCGCCACCAAGCCGCCGAACCGGTAGTACCAGAGCATGAAGAGGATGGTGATGGCGAACGCGACGACCGACGCCGTCACGCCGCGCCGCACCGCGTTGGCGCCGAGGCTCGGCCCGATCGTCTCTTCGCGGGAGATGCGCGGCTTGAGGCGCAGGCTGCCCGACTGCAGGCAGTTGACGAGGAAGTTCTGCTCCTCCGCCGAAAACCCGCCCGCGTTGTGGATCTGCACGCTCTCTTCGAGCCGCTGTTCGATGCGCGGGGCCGACCAAACCTCGTCGTTGAGGCAGATCGCCATCGGCTTGCCGACGTATCCGCCGGTGTAGATGCCGAAGTCGCGCTGCTTCTCCGGGAGGACGCGGAAGGTCACCGCACGTCCGCCCATGTCGTCGACGTCGCGGCGGATGTCCGAAATGGCCTTGCCGGTGAAACCGTCGCG
>DASPNK010000123.1:0-3493 GCA_035626575.1 Planctomycetota bacterium
ACTCTCACCACGTCGCCTGACAAGACCGCCGACGCGCGGCGACTCGGGGCGGACGAGGTCGTGTTGTCGCGCGACGCCCACGCGACGGCGAAGCACGCGTCGACCTTCGACGTGATCCTCGACACCGTCTCGGCGCCGCACGACGTCGACGCGCTGCTCGGGCTTCTGCGCCGCGACGGCAACCTCACGCTCGTGGGCGCGCCGGGCGCGCCGCTGCCCGTCTCGGCGTTCTCGCTGATCTTCGGGCGGCGGAGCCTCTCGGGGTCGAACATCGGCGGCATCGCCGAAACGCAGGAGATGCTCGACTTCTGCGGCGCGCACGGCGTCGCGGCGGACGTCGAAGTCATCCCGATCCAGGACGTCGACCGGGCCTACGAGCGACTGCTGCGGTCGGACGTGAAGTATCGGTTCGTCATCGACCTGGCGTCGCTGCGTCGGGGGTGACGGGGCGTACGGCCCACGGCCCTCCGCCCGTCAGATCCCTTCGGCGAGGCGGCGTGCGAGGAGCTCGTGCAGCGCGGGGATGGCGAGGATCTTCCGCTGCACCGACTCGATGTCGTACGGAACGCGGTGGTAGCGGACGACGTCGCCGTCGACCTCGACGTAGCAGGAGCGGCTGTCGCGGTCGCGCGGCTGACCGACCGATCCGACGTTCACGATGTACTTGACGCCGGGTTGGAGCTTGAACTCCGACGCGTCGTCCTTCGGCGTCCACGTCTTCAGGTCGCTGCCGATGATCACCGGCAGGTGCGTGTGTCCGCAGAAGGTCGCCTGCTCGGTCGCCTCGAAGATCGGCTTCAGCTTGCCGTCGGCGTTGAAGAACACGTCCTCCTGGTAGACGTACTCGTTGACCGGATCGGTCGGCGAACCGTGCACGAAGAGGAACGAACCCTTCCGCTGATAGAGCGGCAGGTTCCGGAGCCAATCCCACCGGTCGTTGCACTCGCGTCCGCGGAGGAAGCCGGGCCTGAGCCGCTCGCGCGTGTACTTGATCGCGTCGCGCGCGAGCGCGTTGAACCGCTTGGCGTCGTTGAAGAGCGCGTCGTCGTGGTTGCCGCGGATGGTGAAGGCGCACCGCTTCCGGACCACGTCGCACACCGCCTCCGGCTCGGGGCCGTAGCCGACGACGTCGCCGAGGCAGTAGATCGTTTTGATCTTCCGCTCGTCGATGTGCGCCAGCACGGCGCCGACCGCCTCCGTGTTGGAGTGCAGGTCGGAGATGATCGCGAAACGGTTCGCCACGGAGCCCTCGGACGCAGGTTAAACGGTCGAGCCGCCCGGAGGCGCGCTCAACGGCGCCCGAGGACGACTTTGAAGACCGTCTTCGCGCCGCCGCGGACGATCTCCACCTCCACCTCGTCGCCGGGCTTGCGGCTGCGAAGCGCGGTGGTGAAGTCCTGGATGTTGCCGATCGGGAATTCCCCGAGGCGGATCAGGACGTCGTCGGCTTTCAGGCCCGCCTTCTCGGCGGGGCTTCCGGCGCTCACGCCCGAGAGGCGGACGCCGCCCTCGTCCTGCGCGTAGGAGGGGATCGTCCCCAGCCAGGCGCCGAAGCCCGTCCCTCCTACGGAGGAGACCGGCTTCGGTTTCACGAAAACGGGCCGCTGCGGAAGGTCGGCCAGCCGCCGGGCGATCTCCCCCGCCAGTTCCGCGACCGCGGCGAGGCCCTTCGCGTCGATCTTGTCCGCGTCGTCGCTCGGCTTGTGGTAGTCGACGTGCGCCCCGGTGAAGAGGTGCAACGCCGGAATCCCGCGGGCGATGAAGCTGGCGTGGTCGGAGCGTCCGGACATCGCGCCCGCCGTCGTCGACACCTTGAGCCTGCCGCCGTTCGCCGCCGCGATCAGCTCCGCGAACGCCTCCGCGGTGGCGACGCCGTCGATCGCGACGCCCTCCTCCGGTCGGTAACGCCCGATCATGTCGAGGTTCACGACCGCGACGATCGAATCGACCGGGACCGTGGGATGAGCCAGGAAGTGCTGCGACCCGAGAAGGCCTTCTTCTTCGCCCGAGAAGGCGACGAAGACCAGCGTCCGCTTCGCCGGCCGTTTGGCGAACCACTGCGCGAGCCCGATGAGCCCCGCCGTGCCCGACGCGTTGTCGTCGGCGCCGTTGTGAATCTGCGGCGCGGCGCCGCCCTCCGCGAGGCTCCCCTGGCCGCCCCAACCGAGGTGGTCGTAATGCGCGGTGATCAGCACATGCTCGTTCGGCGTCTCCCTACCCCGCACGGCGGCGATCACGTTCAGCGCGTCGCCGCGGGTCTCGACGAGCCGCTTGTCGACCACGACCTCGACCGGAAGGTCGAAGCCGACGCCCTGCGTCGCGGTCGCCGCCTCCTCGAGGTCGTCGAGCTTGCGACCGAACGCGCCGAGCACGAGCGCCAGGTCTTCGCGGCGGACGCGTGCGCAGGGGATGCCGACGTCGGCCGCGCCGCCGTCGACCGTCGGCGCCGCCAGCTCGTCGCCGCCCCGCTGCTTCGAGTCGCGGACGAACACGACCGCCGCCGCGCCGCGCATCTTCGCGGCCAGCGCCTTCGGGTAGGCGTCGAAGAACGCCTGCGGGTTGGAATGCGGATCGGCGGCGGCGAGCGCCTCCGTGGGAACTCCCCGCTCGAAGAGCACGACGACGCGGCCCTTCACCGGCGGCAACCCCGCGTAGTCGTCGGAGACGCCGTCGACGGCGAGGCCGTAGCCGCGGAACGCCAGCGCGCCTGAAGCGGCCGCGCCCGCGGTCCCGCGCAGCGAAGTGAACGACGACGGCGACGCCTGGAATGCGTGAAGGAATCCGTCGTTCGGCGTCTGATGCCGGAAACTCACGCCCCCTTCGCCGGACTCGAAGCCGACGAGCATCGGGAACTTCTGGAGGTAGTCGCCGTCGTCGTCGGCGGGCGTCAAGCCGGCTTCGCGGAACGCGATGGTGACCATGCCCGCCGCGAGCTTCGCCGCCTCGGTCCCCGCGCGACGGCCTTCGAGGCGATCGTCGGCGAGCGTCTTCACGTCGGCGAGGAGCCGCTCGGCGTCGAGCCGGATCGGCTCGGCGGCGGGCGCCGCGGGCGCCGACGACTTCGCCCGCTCTTCGGCGGCGACCTTCTCCGCCGCGAGGCGCGCTTCCTCCTCCGCCGCCAGCGTCGCCCACTCCTCGGCGGTCGGCATGCGGAAGTCGGCGATGAACAGCTGCGAGCGCCCGTCGGCGCGCGTCGACGTCCAGAGGATCTTCTTCCCGTCCGGCGAGAAGACGGGAAGCACGTCGGCCTCCGGCGCGCGCGAGATCCGCACGCTCGGGCCGCCCGACGCCTTCACCAGGAAGAGGTCGTAGTTGCGGTGGCCTCCGACGTTCTTCGAATACACCAGCGTCTCGCCGTCGGCGTGCCAGAACGGCGCCCAGTTCACGGCGACGTCGAAGGTGAGCTGCTTCTCGTTCGAGCCGTCGGCGTCGACCACGAAGATCTGCGCGTAGCGCGGGTTCTTCGGGTCGCGGAAGCCGCGGAAGCAGATGC
>DASPNK010000124.1:0-11093 GCA_035626575.1 Planctomycetota bacterium
GCCCGCATCGGACGGCTTGGGCGCCTCGTCGGCCTTCTTCGACGTTTCGTACGAGGGGTTCCGGTAGTCGGTCTGGTAGAAGCCGCCGCCTTTGAAGATGAAGCCGCCGCCCGCGCCGATCAGGCGCTCCAGCGCTTTCGCCTTGCATTTCGGGCAGACGACCAGCGGCGCGTCTTTCATGCTCTGAAACCGCTCGAAGCGGTCGCCGCACTTGCGGCATGCGTAGTCGTAGGTGGGCATCGTGGGTTCCGGGCGCGCGGCGCCCGTCGAAGTCAGTCGGAAGTCTCTTCGGCCGGCGCCTCGACGGGCGCTTCGGCGGGAGGCGGCGCGGCCACGCTGACCTTCGCCGGCCTCACCATCAGATCGGCCATCCGCCATCCGCTTTCGTACTCGTCGACCACCGAGCCTTCGCGGCGGTCCGGGGCGGGCACGCGCGCGACGGCCTCCATCGACGTCGGGTCGAAGGCGGCGCCCGCGGTGGGGACGCGCGTCACCCCGAGACGGGCGAACCCGTCGACGAGCTGGCGGAGGGTCATCGCGACGCCCTCGCGGAGCGCGCCCGCGTCGCCCGACGACGTCGACGCGAGGGCGCGCTCGAGGTTGTCGACCGCGGGCAGAAGCGGCAGGACCGCGTCCTTCACGGCGAAGCGGCGGGACGCCTGCGCGTCCTTGAGCGCGCGCGCCTTGTAGTTCTGGAAGTCGGCCAGCGTGCGAGCGGCGAGGTTTTTCATCTCGTCGCGCGCGGCCTCGGCCTCGGCGAGCTTCGCGCGGAGCACGTCCGCGTCGCGCCCGTCGGACGCGCCTCCGGCGTCGTCCTGCGGAGCGCCGCCCGCGTTCGGGGTCGCGCCGTCGCCGGTCGGCGGCGTCTTCGCCTTGTCGTCGTCGGTCATGGAGCGTTTCCGTCGGAAGAGGCTCAATCGAGCGATCTCAATCGAGCCACTGCTTGATCTTGCTGAAGATGCCCTTCGCGCCCGGCTCGTCCGGGGTCTCGCGCCGCAGTGCGGCGAACTCGCGGAGGAGCTTCTCCTCCTTGTCGTTCAACTTCCGCGGCACTTCGACCTGGACGCGGACGAGGATGTCGCCGTAGGCGCGGCCGTGCACGTCGGGGAGCCCCTGCCCGCGCATCATCAGGACCTGCGACGGCTGCGTGCCCGCCGGGATGGCGAGGCGCGCGACGCCGTCGAGGGTGGGGAGCTCGACCGTTCCGCCGAGCGCCGCGACGGCGAACGGCACGCGGCACTCGCAGAGGAGGTCGCGCCCGCGACGGGTGAAGATGCGGTGCTCCTTCACGCCGATCCGGCAGTAGAGGTGCCCGCGCGGCCCGCCGTCGGGGCTGGGCTCGCCTTCGCCGGCGACGCGGAGCTGCGTGCCGTCTTCGACGCCCGCCGGCACGTTGACTTTGATCTCCACCTGCTTCTGCACGAGGCCCGCGCCGCGGCAGCTCTTGCACGGGTTCTTCACCACGCGGCCGGCGCCCGAGCAGCGCGGGCACGTGCGGCTGATGCTGAAGAAGCCCTGCGACTGCACGACCTGCCCGCGCCCGCGGCAGAGGTCGCAGGTTTCGGGCTTCGATCCCTTCTCGCCGCGGGAGCCGTTGCAGACGTCGCAGATCTCGCGGCGCTTCACGTTGAGCGTGCGGCCGACGCCCTTGCGGACCTCCTCCAGCGTGAGCTCGAACTCGACCTGGAGATTCTGGCCCGCCTCCGGGCCGCGCCGCGCGCTCGCCGCGGCGCCGCCGCCGAACATGCCGCCGAACATGTTGTTGAGGATGTCCTCCATGTCCGGCCCGAATCCGCCGCCGCCCGCGCCGCCTCCGAAGCCGCCCGCCGCCATGCTCGGATCGACGCCGGCGTGCCCGAACTGGTCGTAGCGGGCGCGCAGATCCTTGTTGGTGAGGATCTCGTAGGCCTCGGTCGCCTCCTTGAAGGACGCCTCGGCCTTCTTGTCGCCCGGGTTCCGATCGGGATGGAACTTGAAGGCGAGCTTCCGGTAGGCCTTCTTGACGTCGTCTTCGGACGCGTCGCGGGCGACCCCGAGGGTCTCGTAGTAGTCGCGTTTCGTGGCCATGCGGCTCATGTCTTTCTTACGCAGCCGGCGTGCCGGGCGCCCCTGCCGCGCCCTCCGTGAAAACGAACGGCCGCGCCCGGGAAGGGCGCGGCCGCGTCGACGCTCGGGCGCGCCGCGGCGCGCCCGACGGAGACCTCACGCGATCGCGCCGGAGACGGCGTCCTGCTCCTCTTTGATCGAGGTGATCGTGGTGTTGGTCATGAGCATGAGGCTCGCGACCGACGCCGCGTACTCGAGCGCGAGTCGCGTCACCTTGACCGGGTCGACGATGCCGGCCTTGAGGAGGTCGACCGTTTCGCCGCGGCGGGCGTCGAAGCCCCAGTGCGCGCGGTTCTGCGGGAGCGACAGCACCTCGTCGACCACCACCATCCCGTCGGCGCCCGCGTTCTCCGCGATCTGCGCGCAGGGCGCGCGGAGCGCGGAGAGGATCACGTCGACGCCGAACGCCTCGTCGCCGCGGGCCTTCCTGCGCGCGGCCTCGACGGCCTCGACGCACCGGAGGAGCGCCGTGCCGCCGCCCGCCACGATGCCTTCCTCGCGCGCGGCGCGGGCGGCGTGCATGGCGTCGTCGACGCGGTACTTCTTCTCCGCCATCTCCTTCTCGGTGGCCGCGCCGACGCGGATCACCGCGACGCCGCCGGTCAGCTTGGCGAGGCGCTCCTGGAGCTTCTCGCGGTCGTAGTCGGAGGTGGTCGTGGAGAGCTTGGTCCGGATCTGCTCGGCGCGCGCCGTGATCTCGGCCTTCTTGCCCTGGCCGTCGATCACCACCGTCTCGTCCTTCTTCACCACGACCTTCCGGGCGCGGCCGAGGTCGGCGAGGGTCACCGACTCCAGCGTGCGGCCGGTGTCGTCGGCGATGAACGTGCCGCCGGTGAGCGTCGCGAGGTCGGACAACATCTCCTTGCGGCGGTCGCCGAAGCCGGGCGCCTTGACGGCGACGCAGTTCAGCACGCCGCGGAGCTTGTTGATGACGAGCGCCGAGAGGGCTTCGCCGTCGACGTCCTCCGCCACGATGAGCAGCGGCTCCGCCTTCTGCGCCACCTTCTCCAGCAGCGGCAGGAGGTCGCGGACGTTGCTGATCTTCTTCTCGTAGACGAAGACCAGCGCGTCGGACAGCTCCGCCGTCATCTTGCCCGGGTCGGTGACGAAGTAGGGCGAGATGTAGCCCTTGTCGAAGGACATGCCCTTGACGACGTCGTACGTCGTCTCGACGCCCTTCGCGTCCTCGACCGTGACGACGCCCTCCTTGCCCACCGCGTCGAGCGCCTTGGCGATGATCTCGCCGACGGCCGCGTCGTTGTTGGCGGAGATGGAGGCGACCTGGATGAGGCCGTCGAGGCCCTGCACCGGCTTCGCCAGCGACTTCAGCACCGCGACGGCCGCGTCGACGGCCTTGTCGATGCCGCGCTTGAGCGCGGTCGGCGACGCGCCGGCCGCGACGAACTTGAGTCCCGCGGTGTAGATCGCTTCGGCGAGGACGATGGCGGTGGTGGTGCCGTCGCCCGCCTTGTCGCCCATCTTGCTCGCGACCTCGTTCACCAGCTTGGCGCCCATGTTCTCGAAGGGATCGGTCAGCTCGACCTCCTTCGAGACGGTGACGCCGTCCTTGGTCACGGTCGGCCCGCTCATCGACTTCTGGAAGATCACGTTCCGGCCGCTCGGGCCGAGGGTGACCTTCACCGCGCGCGCGAGCTTGACGACGCCGGCGTGGATCTTCCGGCGCGTTTCATCGTCGAACAGCAGTTGCTTGGCCATGTCGGCGGCTCCTCGCGCTCAGGCGAACTTCGCGAGGACGTCGGTCTCGCGCATGATTTTGTATTCGTTCCCTTCGATCTTGACGTCGGTGCCGGAGTACTTGCCGTACACCACCACGTCGCCCTTCTTCAGGTTGAGCGCGACGCGCTCCCCGTCCTTGTTGAGGCGGCCCGGCCCGACCGCGACGACGCGGCCCTGCTGCGGCTTCTCCTGCGCGGCCTCGGGGAGGACGATGCCGCCCGCCGTCTTCTGCTCGGCCGCGGTCGCCTCCACCACGATGCGGTCATCGAGAGGCTTGATCTTCAACGCCATGGTCGTCTGTCTCCGTCGTCGTTCGGCGCCGTGGGCGCTCAGTAATCCATGTCCTCGTGGTCGTGGTCGTCGTGACCGCCGCCCGCCTCGTCGTCCTTCTTCTTCGGCGCCTCGGTGACGAGGCAGCTCGTGGAGAGAAGCAGCGTGGCGACCGAAACGGCGTTGACGAGGGCCGAGCGCACGACCTTCGCCGGGTCGACGACTCCCGCCTCGACCAGGTCCTTGTACTCGCCGACGTCGGCGTCGTAGCCGAACGCGAACTTCGCCTCGTCGAGCACGCGGCGCAGCACCACCGGGCCGGACGCTCCGGCGTTCTCGGCGATCTGCTTGAGCGGCGCCGTCAGCGCGGCGCGCACGATCTGGAAGCCGACCTCCACGTCGTGGTCGACGTCGGGCTTGTCCTTGAGGTTCGTCGCGAGACGCGCCAGCGCGGTGCCGCCGCCGGGGAGGAGACCCTCCTCGAGCGCGGCGCGGACCGCCGCGAGGGCGTCCTTCATGCGCGCCTTCTTCTCTTTCATCTCGGTTTCGGTCGCGGCGCCGACGTTGATGGTCGCCACGCCCGACTCGAGCTTCGCGAGCCGCTCCTGGAGCTTCTCGCGGTCGTAGTTGGAGTCGGTCTCCTCGATCTCGCGGCGGATCTGCTTGCGACGCCCGGAGACGTCGGCCGGCTTGCCCGCGCCTTCGACGATCGTGGTGACTTCGGCGGCCACGGTGACGCGCTTGGCGCGGCCGAGGTCCTTCAGCGTGAGCTTCTCGAGGTCTTCGCCGAGGTCCTTGAACACCGGCTTCGCGCCGGTCAGGACCGCGATGTCCTCGAGCATCGCCTTGCGGCGGTCGCCGTAGCCCGGCGCCTTGACCGCGCAGCAGTTGACGATGCCGCGGATCTTGTTGACGACCAGCGTCGCCAGCGCCTCGCCCTCCACGTCCTCCGCGATGATGACGAGCGGCTTGTTGGCCTTGCTCGCCGCCTCGAGGATCGGGATGAGCTTCTTGATGTTCGAGATCTTGTCCTCGTGGATGAGGATGAGGGCGTCTTTGAGCTCCGCCTCGAGCGTCTTGGCGTCGGTGACGAAGTGCGGCGAGAGATAGCCGCGGTCGAACTGCATGCCTTCGACGACCTTGACCTCGGTGTCGATGCCCTTGCCTTCTTCGACGGTGATGACGGCGTTCTTCGGATCGAAGTCGCCGGAGCCCGCGACGGCCTTGAACGCCTTCACGATGGCGTCGCCGATTTCGCGGTCGCCGTTGGCGGCGATCGACGCCACCTGGCCGATGCGCGCCTCGTCCTTGACGCCCACCTTCTGCGACTTCTTCGTCAGCTCGGCGAGGACGACGTCCGCCGCCTCGCGGATGCCGCGGTTGAGGCGCGTGACGTTGGCGCCCGCGGTCATGTGGCGGAGGCCCTGGAGGTAGATGGCCTCGGCCAGCACGGTGGCGGTGGTGGTGCCGTCGCCCGCGACGTCGTTGGTCTTGCTCGCCGCTTCCTTGAGCAGCTGCGCGCCGAGGTTCTCGTACTTGTCCTTGAGGTCGATTTCGTCGGCGACGGTGTAGCCGTCCTTCGTGATCGTCGGGCCGCCCCAGCCCTTGTCGATCACGGCGCAACGGCCGCGCGGCCCGAGCGTGCTTTTCACCGCCCGCGCGAGCTTGACGACCCCGTTTCTGAGCGCTTCGCGCGCGTCGGCGTCGAAGCAGAGCTGCTTGGCCATGGATGACTCCGGCCCCGCGATGCGGGGCGACGTGACGAGCCGGCCGACGAGCGGGCCGGGTCGGTGAGCGAAGACGGATCGCGGCGGCGCCCTGGACCGGAAGCCTCGGGCGTCGCCGCCTGGCGCCTTTGCAAACCGGGGGCCGCAGGCCGGCTTCTTCGCGGGGCGTCGGAAAGTGCGGAAGGGCCGCGCCGATGGAGCCGCGACCGGCTTCGCGATCGTCTGCCGGCGTGACAGCGGCCCTCGCGCCCCCCGTCCCTCCCGCGCTGTCAAGTTGGCAGAGGGCGCGAAGGTCGCCGGAGCCGCCGACGCGGACCGCGCGTTAAATAGGTCGCATCATGCGCGCCGGTCTCCTCGTCGTGGGCGTGGTCCTGGCTTCGGCCGGAACGGCGCCCTCCCAGTTCACGCTCTCGACGGTCGACCGCGCGCCGCTCGCCGGGTCTCCCGGCGGCCTGGATGCACAGGGACGGCTCGTCTGGCGGACCGGGGAGGGCGCCGAGGCGTTTCCTCTCGATCGGGTCGTGGGCTTCGAAAGCTCCGCGACCGAGACGCCGCCCCCGGCAGGCGGCGTCAAGCTGGAGCTGGCCACGGGCGACGTGATCTACGGTCGTCTCGAAGACGGCCCCGCCGACGAGGTGCGCCTCGCGGTCGAAGGTCTCGGAACGCTGGCGTTTCCTCTCGACGACGTCCGCACGCTGTGGAATCGCGAAGGACGCTCGGAGGAAGGGATCGACCTCGGCAAGCCGGATCCGAACGACGACCGGCTCTTCGTCGAGCGCGACGGCAAGCTCGATCACCTCGCGGGCGTCCTCGAGCGCGTCACGCGTTCGGAAGTCGTCTTCACGAGCGCGGCGGGGGACAAGCGGCCTTTCGGATTCGTGAAGGACCGCGTCGTCGCGGTGCGCCTCGCGGGCGAAGCCCCCGCGTCGACCGCCGAGCGTTCGGCGCTGGTCAAGCTCGTCGACGGGTCGCGGCTCAGCGGAGCGCTCAAGGCCGGCGAAAACGGCGGCCTGCGACTGAAGATCGCGGGCGGTCCGGAGACGGCCCTCGAGGCGTCGCGCCTCAAGAGCGTGCAGATGACGGGCGGCGCCTTCGCCTTCCTGTCGGACCTGCCGACCGCGACCTACGTGCAGACGCCGTTCCTCGCCGGCGGACGGGTCCATGAGATGCGCCGCGACGCGGGGGCGCGCCCCGGCGAACCGCTCCGCATCGGCGGCGAGCGGTTCGGCAAGGGGCTCCTTCTCCATGCGCGCTCCGAAGCGACGTGGCGTCTCGACGGCGCGTACCGCCGGTTCACGGCCCGGGTCGGCGTCGATCCGGCGACGCGCGGCGCGGCGTTGCCCGGCGCCGCGACTCTGACGGTGCTGGTCGACGGACGCCCGAAGTGGACGGGCCCGACGCTCCGCGCGGGCCAGGACCCGGTCGGGGTCGACGCGGACCTTTCCGGCGGGAAGGAGCTTCGCATCGTCGTCGAGTTCGCCGACTCCTTCGACGCCGGCGCGCGCGTCGTCATCGGCTCGCCGATGCTGTTGAAGTAGACCCGCGGCGCCGCCGGGCGCCCGGGACCGCAGCGGGCCGCGGCCCGGAGCGCGGCGGAGGAACGGCCCTGCTTCGTCGGTTTCCCGCCGTGTCGGGCCGGCCGCTCATCCACGAAGTCGGCACCTCCTCGCGGCGCGCCGCGCGCCGTCACTGGCTCATTTCGAAAGCGACCGCGCGCGTGCTCACCGCCATCGGCGTGAACGGCGGGAGCTGGGCGGTGTCGTCGAAGTTGCTCTCGTAGGTCCAGTTCCGGTCCGGCGCGGTGTAGTGGTTGCCGCCGTACACCCAGTTGCCGGTGTGGATCTTGCTCGTCCAGGTGTTCACGAACGAGCCTTTGATCGTGCACACCTTGCCCGTCCAGTTCTCATGGAACCGCGGAAAGTTTTCGAAGCCGCCGTTGTAGGCGCCGGCCGTCGTGTTCTTGTTGCCCGCGATGAAGGCGAGGTTGTAGGTCGTGCTGTTCGCGATCTTCAAACCGCTCGTGGAGCTGTTGGTCCAGTTCCACGCCGAGCTGAGCAGGTGCGCGGTGTCGCAGATCACCGCCGCCGGCTTCTTGTTCACGGTGTTGAAGTTGCCGTGCACGTACACCGGCGCGGGCGAGACCACGGTGAGGCCCGCGTTCAACTCGGAACCGCCCGAGAGCACGATGCCGCTGCCGGTCGTCGACGTGGTGTCGGTCCGGTAGGCGTAGAGGAGGCCGTCGGCGGGGAAGTAAGGGCACGGGTCGATCGTCGTCGCGACGCCGTCCATGTCCTTGAGGCGGTTCAGGTTGATCTGGGTCAACGTGACGGTCTTGCCTTCGCGCTGATCCCACATCGTGCGCGTCGCGAGGAACCCGCTCGGCATCAGCGCGGTGATGTTGACGCCCGCCGTGTTGAACACCTGGCTGTTGCGAACGACGAGTCCTGCGTTGTCGTGGTAGTAGCCCTGCGCATGCGTACCGGTCCCCGGAGTGACGGCGACGAAGTTGCCCGGCGTGGTCTGCACGTAGTCGCCGCCCGTTCCGCCGGGGACGGCGGTGAAGGCGTCGATGGCGCCGATGCTCGGATGCTGGAGCTTCTTCACGCCCATGTCGCCGGTGCCGAGCGTGCCGCCGAACTGATTCGCCGCCTGGATCTTGAACGGCGGCATCTCGCCCGGCGACGTGAACTGGTTGTCGCCGTTGATCTCCCACCCGTTGAAGTCCGAGTCGAGGCCGTAGGTCGAGCCGATGCCCGACGCCGCGAGGTTGGACTGCGACTGGAGCGTGACCAGCGTGCTGGTGAGCTGGTTCTTGATCTTGATCCAGCCCGACTGCACCGAGTTGTCGTCCTTGCGATGCCGGTGCAGCTTGCCCGCCGCGCGCACGTACTTCGTATCGAGCGTCAGGCTCGTGCCGGCGCCGAGGTAGAGGTTCTCGTTGGTGTGCACGCGGCCGCCCAGCGTCATGGCCGGCCCCGGCAGCACCTCGAGGTCGCTCGCGTAGAACGCGAGGAATTGAAAGATCGGCGTCTGCTCGAGTTCGATGTGGCGCCGCAGGGTGGTCGAGGCGTCGCCGTTGCGCACGACGGCGGTGATGACGTACGGCGTCACCAGCGTCTGCAGTCCGCTCGGGTCGACCCGCACCGTCGGCGGCGCGAGCACGGGGACGGGGCCGGACGTGTCCGTCGCGCGCGCCGCGCTCCAGGTCCCGTCGAGCCCGCCGTACGCGTGCGAACCCGTCAGGACGACGTAGTTGCCCGCCGCCGTCGGCGTCGCCAGCGGCCGGTAGTTGGAGACTTGGTCGAGCAGGACGTTTTCGCCGACCTGGAGGACGCCTTCGGCGAGCTTCCAGCCCTGCGTGCGGTCGACCTGCAGGCTCACGCCCTTCCGCTCGTTGTCCACGGCGCCGAGCAACGTCACCACGAACGTCGCGGTCACGAACAGATAGACGAGCGCGAGGGGAAGCGCGGCGCCGCGCTCGCGCGAGCGGCGGAGCGTCGGGAGTTTCATGTCAATTCCTCATGACGAGGGTGGTGGCGACGTGCAGTCGCCGGACCTTGCCCTGCGCGTCTTCGCGCAGGAGGTGGAGATGGATCTCCACGGCGTCCGCCGGGAGGATCTCCTTGGTGGCGACGGTGTCGAAGGTCGCCGCTTCGATCTGGCTGCAGATCACCTCGTCGACGACGGCGCCGGCCTCGTCGACCGACCTGCGGACGAGATCGCACAGCCCGTTCTTGTCGCCCGGCCGCGGGAGGACGAGGTAGCCGAAGACCTCCGGCCCCCATTCCACGGCGCCGCCGGTGGAGCAGATGCGCCCGTCGCCGGTGACGTCGCGCGGCAGGCGGAAGAGGAACTCGCGGAACCCGTAGGGCTCCAGCTCGTTGCCGGGCGCCACGTAAGGCGGCGGGTTGAAAGGCTCGGGAGGCTCGGGCGCGGGCGCGAACGTCGACGCGATCGCGGTCAGCGTCGCGACGTCGTGCTGGAAGTGCGTCGCCAGCGCGGTCGGCGCCTGGCCGTTGATCGAGACGACCGGGAACGCGACGCCGAGCGGGTCGGCGGCGGCGTCGATGCCGCCGGTCATGGCGACGTCGCGCCGCAGCCGCTCGAGGATCCGCCGCGCCTCCTCCTGCAGGGAGACCGTGCTCACGCCGGTCGTGGCGACGCCGATCGCATCCGCCACCGACGACGCGTAGAGCCCGAAGACGAACGCGATCATCGAGCCGGCGAGGATCACCTCCAGCATCGTGAAGCCGCGCTCGCGGCGGCGGACGGTCCTCGGCGTCGCCGCGCTCATCGGGCGCGCACTCCGCGAAGCACCAGGGTCTCGGGTCGACCCACGGTCGAGGTCCAGGTGCTGATCACCCGGTAGTTGACCGGAGGCTCGGTCGTCGCCGCCGCGTCTTCGTACACCACGCGGACCGACTGATTCGGGCAGTGCAGGCCGGCGAACTCGGCGATCGGCGCGTCGTGCGCGAAGGTCGCCGAGAGGTTCGGCAGCGGCACCACCGACATCTGCTCCATCAACGACGACGCGTCCTGAAGCGCGCGGTGGCGAAGCTTGTTGTCCGCGCTCAGAATCTGACCGCTGAGCAACGCCTGATAGAGCACGGTCATCGACACGAGGATGACCGACATCGCGATCATCACGTCGACGAGCCCGAAGCCGCCGCGGCGGTCCGTCCGGCGCCCGCGGCGCCCCGGAAACCGAGCGCCGAAGCGATGCCGTGGATCTCGACGTGCGGAAGACATGCTTTCCCTATCGGGCGCATGTCGTGAAGGCGTTAGACGCCTCGCCGCGCGCGTTCGGCGCGATCCGTCGCGCTCAGCGCCGCGGCTTGCGGGCGCGGCGCGGCGTCGCGCGCTGTTCCGAGCGCAGCGTCCACCCGATGAGCTTGTAGAGCATGCGCGCGCCGACGATGGCGTCCCACGGATCGCCGTCGGGGCCGGGCGCGGTTTCGTTGAGATCGAAGCCGACGATGCGCCGCCCCGAGCGGACGACCTCGCCGAGCAGGAACGACGCTTCGTGGAACGAGAGGCCGCCCGGAACCGGCGTTCCGGTGTGCGGGCAATAGACGGCGTCGAGCCCGTCGACGTCGAAGCTCACGTAGACCTCCTGCGGCAGGTCCTCCGTGATGCGCGCGACCTGCTGGGCCCAGGTCTCGCCGCGGAACCGCGCCGCCGCGAGGTCGGCGTCGAACCAGGTGCGGATGCGCCCCTTCGATCCCTTGACGACCTCCAACTCGCCTTCCGAGA
>DASPNK010000125.1:0-2337 GCA_035626575.1 Planctomycetota bacterium
TCGGCGGCGCGACGAAGGTGACGCCCGACGCGGACGCGGCGAGTGCGGCGAGGACGTACGGCGGCGGAGCTCCGAGCACGAGCGTCGACCCGGCCGCCTCCCCCAGCGCCCAGGCGATCGCGAAGCGGCGCTCGAACGGCGTCGAGGCGAGGAACGGCGTGCGATCGAGCCTCCGGATCACGGCGTCGTCCCGCGCAGAGCCCACCAGGCGACGGGGCCCGCCAGCAGGCAGTAGGCGGCGAAGGCCTCCAGCCTCCCCCGGCGGACGAACGGCAGCAGGAATCGCAGCGCGGCGACGCCGGAGGCGTACGCGACGAGGACGCCGACGAGCATCACGCCCGCGTCGGTCGCCCCGCCGATGCGGAGGTCGCGCGCTTTGAGCGCGGCGGCGCCGACGATCACCGGGACGGACATGAGAAACGCGAAGGGGCCGACGGCGTCGCGACGGACGCCGGCGAGCAGGCCGGCGCCCAGCGTGGCGGCCGATCTCGAGACGCCGGGCAGGATCGCGGCCGCCTGGGCGGCGCCGATCAGCAACGCTTCGCGGACCCCCGCTTCGCGGCCCGCCCTCCGCCCGGCGCGCGGCGCGGCGCCGGACGCCTCGTCGGCGTCCGCTCGGGCGGCGCGCCGCGCCCGGACGCTCGCGACGAGCAGCCAGAGACCCGTGACGACGAGAAGGAGCGCGACGACGTCGGGGCGATGCTCTTCGAGCGCCTCGACGCGGCGATGAAACATGAGTCCGACGACCCCGGCCGGGACGGCGCTGAGCAGCAGGAGCGCCGCGGTCCGGAAGGCCGGATCGGCCGCCCAGCCGCCGCGCCACCGCGCCGGCGCAAGCAGGCGGGGCGTCGCACGGAGCAGCGGCGCCAGCTCGGCGCGGAACACGGTGATCACCGCCGCCGCGGTGCCGAGGTGCAGGAGCACGTCGAACGCGAGATCGGGCGGAGGCGCGCCCGGGACGAGGTGCCGCGCGAGGCACAGGTGTCCTGACGACGAGATGGGGAGGAACTCGGCGATCCCCTGGAGCGCGCCGAGCAGCGCGGCTTGCAGCAACGTCATCGAAAGAGGCGCGGGGCGCGTCGTGCCGCGCGGCGTCGGAGGTTAGCCGCCGCGCCGACGCCGGCAAACGCCGCGTTGCTACGATCCCGACGCCTTCGCGGCGCCGAAATCCTCATGAACGCTCGAACCCCACCGCCCCCGGTCGACGACATCCTCCAGACCATCGGCGCCACGCCGATGGTGCGCCTGCGCCGTGTCGCCGAGGGCGTCCGCACGCCGGTGTATGGCAAGTGCGAGTTCTTCAACCCCGGATCGAGCGTCAAAGATCGAATCGGCGTGGCGATCATCGAGGCCGCGGAGCGCGACGGCAGACTCCGGCCCGGAGGCACGGTCGTCGAAGCGACCTCCGGCAACACGGGCGTCGGTCTCGCCATCGCCGCGGCCATCAAGGGGTACCGCTGCGTCTTCACCATCCCGGACAAGATGTCGACGGAGAAGGTGAAGCTCCTGAAAGCGTTCGGCGCCGACGTGATCGTGACGCCGACCGTCGACCCGCACCATCCCGAGTACTACGTGACCGTCGGGCGGCGCCTGGCGGCCGACACCCCCAACGCGATCTTCGCGGATCAGTTTTACAACCAGATCAATCCGCAGGCGCACTACGACGCGACGGGCCCCGAGTTGTGGGAGCAGACGTCGGGCAGGATTACGCACCTCGTCGGCGGCATGGGCACCGGCGGCACCATGAGCGGCGCCGGCCGGTACCTGAAGGAGCGGAACCCGCGCGTGCGGATCATCGGCGCGGACCCGGTCGGGTCGATCGTGCGCGAGTTCAAGGAGACCGGCGTCGTCGGCAAGGGTCAGCCCTACAAGGTGGAAGGCATCGGCGGCGACAAGATCCCCGAGACGCTGCACCTCGAGTACGTCGACGAAGTGCGCACCGTCACCGACAAGGACGCGTTCGCCATGACGCGCAGGCTCGCGCGCGAGGAGGGCATCTTCGTCGGCGGATCCAGCGGCCTCGCGGTGAAGACGGCGATCGACGTCGCGCGCGAGGCGGACGATCCCGACGCGTGGGTGGTCGTGCTCCTCACCGACACGGGCGAGCGCTATCTGTCCAAGGTGCACAGCGACGAGTGGATGCAGGAAAACCGCTTCCTCGAACCGCGCGACGTCAGGATCGGCGAGCTCACGCGTCGACGCGCCGCGAGCCACACGCTCCTCTGGACCTCGCCGGAGAAGACGGTCAAGCAGGTCCTTTCGATGATGAACCAGCACCACATCTCGCAGGTGCCGGTGCTCGACGGCGGCGAATCGGTCGGCGCCGCGAAGGAAGGC
>DASPNK010000126.1:0-4841 GCA_035626575.1 Planctomycetota bacterium
GCCGGCAAGTCGACGCTGCTCAACGCGATCTGCGGGATCCTCTTCGGATTCCGCGACCTCAACACGGTGCGCAAGTACGAACCGTGGGAGGAGCACGACCGCTACGCGGGCGACCTCGAGATGACCCTCGACGACGGCCGGCGGCTGCGCGTCGAGCGCGACTTCCGCACCGCGCAGGCCCGCGTCGTCGAGCTCCTGCCCGACGGCGAGCGCACGCTCTTCTCCGGCTCCGCCGACCCGCGGGGGGCGAAGGCCGAAGACGCGCTCTACTTCGACGTGATCGGCGAAGCGCTCGGGTTCCGCGACGAAGCGGTCTTCCGCAACACCGCCTTCGTGGGTCAGAGCGGCCTCAAGGCGGAAGTGTCGGAGCAGATCCGCCGCCTTCTCTCCGGCGCGGGCGACGTCGACTACAAAGGCGCCCTGCACGAGCTTCACAGCCGCTACAGCGAGCTGACCGCCGACAACCCCTGGCGCGCCGGCCGCACCGGCGGGCGGCGCCGCGCGCTGGAGGAGGCGCGCGAGCGGCACGCCGAGTCGGAGGCCGAGCTGGCGGCGGCCGAGCTGCGCCTGCGCAAGACCGCGGCGCTCGAAGACGAGATGCTCGCCGCGGAGGCGCGGCGCGAAGCGGAGGCCGACGAGCTGGCCGCGCGTCGCGCCGCGGCGACGGCGCTGGAGACGGCGTGCTCCGTGCTCGACCGCCGCGCCGCGGCCGCGGCGAAGCGCGAGGAGGCCGACCGGCGCCTGGCGCAATGCCGCGGCCTCCGGGAGCGGGCGGCGCGCGCCGACCAGGAGATCGACCGCGCCTACGCGCCGCACCGCAAGGCGCCGCCGGACCTGCTCGAGATCCTCGCCGCGCACGGCGCCGAGACCGCCGAACGCGACCGCGAGCAGCAGGAGATGGAGGAGACGCGCGCGCGGCTCGACGGGCTGCGTCCGACGCTCAACACGCGGCTCGGCGCCGGACTCGGCGGCGGGCTGGCGGTCTCAGCCGTCGCGGCGGGCGTGGCGACGCCGATCGGCGCCGTGGTCGGACTCCTCGGCGCGGGCGCGCTCGGACTGCTCGGGTTCACGCTCGGGCGCCGGCTCGGCACGGGATACAAGGCGCAGCGGCGCGACCTGCAGGACCGTATCGAGGCCCTGGGCCGCGCGCTCCGCGCGCGCGGGCAGCGCATCGACGAACTGGAACGGCGCGCCGGCCCCATCCTCGTGGGACGCGACCCGGAGTCGGCGGCCGAGGAGCATCGCGCGTACCTCGCCCTCCTCGAGGAGGCCCGCAAGGCGACGGCCGCGGCGCGGGGCGCCGGCGACCTCTCGGTCGCGGAAGAGGCGGCGCGCGAGGCGGCCCGCGAGGAGGGCCGCGTCGAAGCGGCGTGGATCGAGCTTCGCGCGCGGCATCCGTGGATCGACGAGAACGCGGGCCGCTCGCGCCTCGGCTCCGAGCTCGAGCTGGCGCGCCGCCGCGCCTCCGAAGCGGAGGCGGCGCTCGAGAAGACCCGCGCGCGCTTCGAAGAGGCGCGCGTCGAGCACGCCCGGTGGGAGTCGCGCCCGGAGGGCGACGTCGCGCGGCTGAAGGACGCCGCCGCCCGGGGAGCGGCGCGCGTGCGCGACCTCTCGCTGGAGAAGGACGCCCTCAAGGAGGCGATCGACGTCCTCGACGCCTGCATCCAGGAGTTTCAGGAGAACGACGTGTTCCGCCTCGCCGAGGACATGTCGAAGACTTTCGCCAAGTTGACCGGAGATCGGTACGTTCGCGTCCATCTCGGCCCGTCCCTCGAGCCCACGGTGGCCACGGCGGACCGAATGGGCATTTCTCCGGAGGACCTTTCGCAAGGCGCCCATGACCAGCTCTATTTCGCCATGAGGATGGCGGTGATCCGTCATTTGGCGCGGCGGGAAGCGCCCCCGGTGTTCCTGGACGACCCGTTCGTGAATTTCGACGCGGAACGGGCCGCCGCCGCGCGCGACATCCTCTCGGGCATGTCCGATCACCAGTCGGTGATGGTGACATGCGATCGGCAGTACACATCGTGGACCGACGCCGTCATCGATCTGGACAGGGCCAAAACCGCGGCGGCATGACGCCGCGGCCGGTCGACATTACGGGGCGATATTCCCGTCGCCCCTTGCCGCCGAATAGCGCGGCGAGTAACAACCCCCGATGAGCGACGCGACCCAGCCCCCCGGGTCGACGCGCAATCCCGATCCGTTCGCGGGGATCCGTTCCCGCGCGGAGCAGGAGAGCGCGGCGGCCGAGCCGCCGCGCGCGGAGCCCGCCGCACGCGAGATCGACGACGCGTCGGACGTCGACGTCGACGTCTCGCGTCAGGAGACGCTGGCGATGGTCCGCGACTGGTTGAGCAACGATCCGACGCTGGATTACCGCAGCGCGCGCAAGGACGCCGAACGCCTCAAACTGCCGCTGACGCCCCGCCTCTTCGCCGAGGCGCGCGGCCTTCTCGGCATTCCCGGCGGGCCGCCGCGCGCCGCCGTCCGGCGCGACGCGCCGCGAGGAGACGCAGTGAACGAGAAAGAGAACGCGGGCGGCACGCCGCTCATGGCCTTCGTGCTGGATTACATGAAGGCCCATCCCGCCTGCACGTACGGAGAGCTCAAGGCGGCGGCCGAAAGCCGCGGCTTCAAGGTGGCGCCCATCGTCTACGGCAACGCCCGCAAGACGCTCGGAATGTCGCCGAAGGCCGGCCCGGCCGGCGCCCGCGCGTCGCGCGGACCCGCCGGAGGCGGACGCGGCGCCCAGGGCGGCGCCGCACGCCGCGAGCGCGGCGGCTCGGCCGCCGTGGGCGATCTCTCAGGCGTCCTCGGCCGGTTGCAGGACATGGCCGCCGAGCGCGACCGTTTTCACGACGCGCTCGAACGTATCGCGCGCATTCTCGACGAGGTCCTTTGACGAGCCGTCTTATGGCGAAAGAAACCCCCTCTCGCGCCGACACCGTCGCCTTCGTGGCGAAGCTGCTGAAGGCGAACCCCGAAATCCCCTTCTCCGAAGTCCGGAAGAAGGCCAAGGACTCGGGCTACCACGTGTATCCGCTCATCGCGGGCCTGGCGCGCAAGGAGCTGGGCTGGGCGCCGTCCGCCAAGGCGAAGACCGGTCGCCCGGCCGGACGCCGCGGCGGTCGCGGTCGCGGTCGTCCCGCGGAAGGCGACGTCGGCGCGGCGCCGCGCAACGGCCGTCGCGGCCCAGGCCGTCCGCGGAAGATGCAGAGCATGGGCGGCGACATCGCGGGCGCGCTGCAGGCGCTCGAGCGCGAGATCGGCGCGATGCGCGAGGCGCTCCGCACGATCGCCGAAACGGCGTCGCGGTTCTGATCCCGTCGGGGCGCGGCGTCGCCGCGCCCCGGCCGCGGTGGTCGTCGCGCCCCGCCCCGCCGTGACGCCGCCTCTCGACGTCGTCCGCCTCGCGGCGTTCTCGCTCTCCGCCGGCGGGCGCGTCCTCCTGCGCGACGCCGCGCTTTCCGTCGCGCCCGGCACGTTGTGCCTGCTCGTCGGCGCGTCCGGCTCCGGCAAGTCGCTCACGCTGTCGCTGCTCCTCGGACTGCACGACCGGGACGCGATCCGCGTCGAGGGCGAGGTCTCGGTGCTCGGGAGCGACCCGCGGGTCGGCGGCCCGCCCGCCGGGGCGGCGATCGTCTTCCAGGACTTCGCGCTGTTCGACGACTGGGACGCCCGCGCCAACGTCGCCTTCGCCGCCGACCACGGCGAAGTCCCGCAGGCCGAGCGCGCGGCGCGGGTCGAAGAGCTCCTGTCGGCTTTCGGCGTGCCCGGCCGCGCGCGCCCCGCGACGCTGTCCGGCGGGCAGAAGCAGCGGCTGGCGACGGCGCGGGCGCTGGCCGCGCGGCCGAAGCTCGTCTTCTACGACGAGCCGACCTCGGGGCTCGACCCCGCGATGTCGGCCGAAGCCGCGCGGCTGATCCGCGAAGCGCACGATCGGCACGGCATGACGTCGATCGTCGTCACGCACGACCTCGCGGCGCTCGCGCCGGTCGCGGACCGCATCGTGCTGCTGGATCCGGTCGCGCGCGTCTTCCGCGACGTGGCGTCGGGCGAGGTCGACGCGGCCCTGGCGGCGCTCAGGAGCTACCGCCCGCCGGAGCCCGCGCCGCCGACCTCCCGCCGCGCCGCGCTCCGGGCGCCGCTCGACGTCCTCGACGGCGCCGGCCGCGCGGCGATCGCCTTCCTGCAGGCGCTCGTCGCGCTCGTCCCCCGCTTCCCGCAGGCGCGGTGGGGCCTTCGATACTTCGTCTTCTATGCGCGCCTCTTCGCCTTCGGCGCGGCCGCGCCCTTCCTCGCTCTGGCGGGCGCCGTGTCGGGCTTCATCGTCGCGTTCTTCCTCTACGAGCTGATCCCCTTCGCGGGCTTCACCGAGCCGGTCGCGACCGAGGAGATCAACGGTGCGCTCGGGTTCGCGCTGCATCGCGTGGTCGCGCCGGGGACGACCGCGCTGCTCTTCGCCGCGCGGGCGGGCGCCGCCGCCTCCGCCGATTTCGGGCGGCGGTCGATGTCCAGGCAGGTCGACGCGCTGCGCACTTTCCAGGCGCCCCCCGAGCGTTACCTCCTGTCGGCCGCGCTGCTCGCGGCGCTGGTCGGGACGCCGCTTCTGTGGTGGCTCACCCTCCGGTGCGCGGCGGCCGCGGCGACCCTCGTCTTCCTTGCGACGCACCCGGCCCACGGCGCCTATGCGTTCGAGGCGACCTTCCGCAGCCTCGTCGACGACGGGGCCCTGCTGTCGCGCCACGCCGCCTGGTCCCTCGGGAAGACCCTGGTCTCGGCGTTCGGCGTCATCGCCGTGGCATGGTCGACGTCGGTCCGCCGCTTCGACGGCGGCG
>DASPNK010000127.1:0-5695 GCA_035626575.1 Planctomycetota bacterium
CGTACCCGGTCCTGCAGGCCGCCGACGTGCTCATCCATCGCGCCCAAGGCGTCCCCGTGGGGGAGGACCAGGCGCAGCACCTCGAGCTCTGCCGCGAACTCGCGCGGCGGTTCAACAACCGCTTCGGCCGGACGTTCGACGAGCCGGAGACCTGGCTCGCCGAAGCCCCGCGGGTCATGGGTCTCGACGGCCGTTCGAAGATGTCGAAGTCGAAGGGCAACACCCTCGACCTCCTCGACGAGCCCGACGTGCTCTGGAACAAGCTGCGCGGCGCCGTCACGGACGAGCAGCGTCTGCGCCGCGCGGACCCGGGCCGCCCCGAGGTCTGCAACATCTACGCCTGGCACCGCCTGCTGAGCACGCCGGAACGCGTCGCTCAGGTCGAGCGCGACTGCCGCACCGCCGCCATCGGCTGCGTGGACTGCAAGAAGCTGATCCTCGAATCCCTCCGCGCCGAGCTCGACCCGATCCGCGAGCGCGCGAAGGCCCTCTACGCGAGCCCCGAGGTCGTCCGCCGCGCCCTCGACGACGGCGGCCGCAAGGCCCGCGCCGCCGCCCTCCAAACGATGTCGATCGTCCGCGAGAGGATGGGGTTGGTGCGGGGCGCATGATTCCGCTACCTGCGAAGCAACGTCTTCGGTCTAACTGCCGCTATCGTTCCAAGTTTGAGAGTACGTCCTTCCAATTCAGCTCGATATTGACATTCGACGTGTCAGCAAGCAGCTTTTCGACGCGGCTCTTGATGTTGTTTCGATGAAGCGGTGCGCCCGGTGTGTAGCACAGTATTGAAGACGTTTTCATTTTGACGTTCTCATCGCCAAGTTCCGCCGCGTCAATCAACAGGTCGCCAGCTATCATCCAAGCTCGGTGCCTTATCCAATCGATAACGAGCGTCTTTCGGGCATCGTCGACGCCGCGAATCTCATCGAGTAGTTGGCGGCGAAGTTCATCCGGCGAATGATCCGCGAATTTGCGGTCATACGCGTCCAGTTCGCGACGCATCATCGGCGGAAAGTTCAGCCAAGCATCGCGAATTACAGGCGGTCCCATCGATTCGAATTGAATTGACCCGAAAGCAAATAGCGCGGCGACAGGGCCCGCTATTGCGGCAAACCGAATCCAGGTCAACCGTCCACGTGTCATCTGATTACCTATGCTCAGCGCCCCTAACGCGCTCGTCGCTTGTGCGGTGTCTCTGCGCGAGCGACCTACTTGCCACTTGGCCCCGGCCGTGACTCCGCAGGGTCTATCCGCTTCAGGATGTCTTCCCAGTTCATGCGAGCCATCAAGTGGGGCGCGGAATTGCGTAATTCCCTAATTCTTCGGATGTTATCGTCCGTTTCTATCAGTGGCGACGGCTGGAAAAATAGCGTCGTTGAGGCCGAAATCGCGATTGTCTCGTCGCCACCTTCAGCAAAATCAAGCAACAGGTCGGCGGCGAAGTGCATGGCTCTCTTGCTTACCCAATAGACCAGAATCGATTGACCTCCGTGGTCCAGCTGGGCGTATCGATCCTTGATTGCAGTTCGAAGCACCGATTCCGGTTGGTTTACGTGGAATTCCGCATCAAAACCCACGAGCCTTCTTCGAATGCCAGGCAAGTGATCTTTCCAGTCATCCGGCTTCGGCGTGGCGGCCGAATGTTCCCAACGTGCAGTTGAGAACAACATCGCGCTAAACATGACAGATATTGCGCCAACCAGTGCCCTCCGCGGTCCACTCTTTGGTTTGAACGTCCTCGCGCGCACCATGTCAAATCCCAAGCTGAGAGGCGAGGTCTTGCCAGTTCGCGGACGCGCTCGGGTCCGTTTCGTTCTGCATCAACGCACGGATTCTATCCCCCACGGTTGCACTCGTAACTAATGGGCTGCGCATCGTGCAGAGGTGCGTGCTCGCCTTTGAACGCACTAATGGTCCACCGCATTCAGCCGCATCGATCATCAAATCCGCCGATGACGACCAAGCGCGTCGCCGGATCCATTCGAGTATAAGGTTCCGCCATTGGTCGTCCGCTGCAGCAATTTCTTGCTTAAGCCGCGTGCGGAGCATTTCGGGATTCTGATTCAGCGGCAAGAACGCCCTGTCCAACGACTCAAGTTGCCGACGTGCGGTACCCGTAAGTGAGTTCCATGGACTCGGCGCACTAACCGCTGGCCCTCCACTTTCCATGGGAGCAAGCACCGCGACGGCAACGAACCCGAACATGACGATGAACCCAATAAACCGATTCTTCAAACGTTCGCGTCGACGAGAACCGCCCTGGCGACCAAACATGTGAGGTAGCGTAGTCGGGCGTTGCGCCGTGTGCAACGGAGGGGTTCACTCCTCGTAGATCAGCGTGACCGGGCCGTCGTTGACCGAGGCGACGCGCATGTGGGCGCCGAAGACGCCGGCGGCGATCGGGACGTTCAGCTGCTTGACCGCGGCGAGGAAGCGGTCGTAGAGGCGCGCGGCGGCGGCGGGCTCGAGGGCGCCGCCGAAGTATGGGCGGCGTTGCGAGGTGTCGCCGAGCAGGGTGAACTGCGAGACGGCGAGGACGCTTCCTCCCGTCGCGATCACGTCGAGGTTCATGCGGCCCGCGGCGTCGGGGAAGATGCGCGCCTGGACCAGTCTCCGCGCGAGGGCGTCGGCTTTGGAGGCGTCGTCGCCGGGAGCGCAGCCGACGAAGACGAGGAGGCCTCGGCCGATGGCCCCGACGCGGGCGCCGTCGACCTCGACCGACGCTTCGAGGACCCGCTGGACGACGGCTCTCATCCGCAGGCTCCGCCCTGCGTCGACGTCGAACTCGTCATCGATTCTCCTCGGCGTCGCGGGGGGCGGTTTCGCCCAGAGGGTCAAGCTCCCGGATCCAGCTCGTGGTGCGCTCGACGTCGGACCCGCCGAGCTTCAGATAGCGACGGAAGGCGCGCGCCGCTTCGAGCGGCCGCCGCGCGGCGTCGGCGTAGAAGACGCCGAGGTTGTACGCGACGTCGGGATCCTGCGGCGCGGCCCGCTCCGCGGCCTTCAAGGCGTCTTCGGCGCCCGCCAGGTCGCCCGTCGCCGCGCGCGCCGCGCCGACCGCGAGCAGCACCGCCAGGTGATCGGGCGCAAGTCTCAGGAGCCGCTCGAGCCGCGGCCGGGCGGCGTCGGGGCGGCCGCGTTTCCCGAGGTCGAGCGCGCCCGCGCGGTAGAGGAGCGAAGGCTCGTTCGGCGCCAGCAGAAGGCCCTGCTCGAGCGCGGCGGCGGCGGCGCCGTGGTCGCCCATGTCCTCGCGCGCGCGGGCGAGGCCCGCCCAGGCGCGGAAGTTCGCGCGGTCCCGGGCCACCGCCTCGCCGTAGAGACGCGCCGCTTCGGCGTGCAGTCCGCGACGCTCCGCCTGACGCCCGCGCACGACGAGCGGCCACGGGGATCGCGGATCCTCCTCTTCAAGCCGCTCGAGCGTCTCTTCGCCGCGCCCCGGCTCGGGGTCGGTCTCGGCCGCAAGGGCCTCCCAGAGGCGGCGTCGACCCGCGTCGGGCGCCGCGCCGGCGCGCGCGCGGGCGAGGGCGTGGAAGTCGGCCGCGTCGCCGTCCTCGGCCGCGAGCGCGGCGAGCGCCGCGACCTGCGGATCGTCGGTCGTTTCGGCCGCGCCGCGGAGTTCGGCGGCGGCTTCGGCGCGCCGTCCGTAGAACGCGGCGAGTCGCGCGGACGCGAGCGCCTCGGCGTCGGCGCGGACGTGGCTCAGCGGCCCGAGACGGTCAGCGCTCCCGCACGCCGGCGGGACGCTCCAGAGGAGCGCGCAGAGCGTCGTCGTCGAAGCCCAGGCGCGGGCCGTCGATCTTGCACAGGGTCGCCCGCTTGACCTGCGGCGCCCCGGAATCCGGATGGACATCGACGTAGCTCACGTTGCCGCGCGCGGTCACGCGGATGAACGGTTGTACGTCGAACCCCGATTTGAAGAACGTGATCCGCGTCTTCGCGCGGATGTCGAGGTTGCGGAACGTGGCGCGCGCGGCGCCCTCCGCGACGGAGACGTGGCCGCCGTCGGCGGGCGTCTGCGGCGAAACGTCGTCGCCTGTGAGGCTGACGTCCCATTCGTAGTTCCGGCTGACCTCGATGCGGACCTCGTCGGCGAGAAGGGTGGCGCGCTTCTCGATCTGCGTTTCGAGGGCGCGGACCTCCGCAGGAATCATGTCGTCCGTCGGCTTCAGCAGCGAGGGGCCGTCCTCGCCGTTCGCGGCGACTGCGCCGGAGGCGCCGCCGGAAGAACCGGTGGTGGTGCAGGCGGACGTGACGAGGAGGAGCGCGGCGGCGGCCGCGCGTGAAAGACGGGTGCGCATGAGCCTTCTCCGGAGAAGGCATCGGCCGGGAGCGCTTTGGGACTTGAGCCGGGGCCGGAGCGGCCGGTTTCAGCGGAGCGCGAAGCGCGGATCGAGCGCCGGGTCGCGGAGCGCGCAGAGCGCGAGGGCGAGCGCGTCGGCCGCGTCGTGAGGCTCGGGCAACGACGGCAACCCGAGATCGGCGGCCACCATCTGCTGCACCAGCGCCTTGTCGGCCGACCCCGCTCCGGTCACGGACCGCTTCGCCGTCTTGGTCGGGTATTGGACGACCGGCACGCTCCGCTCTCCGGCGGCGAGAATGACGACGGCGCGCGCCTCGCCGATGCGCAGCGTCGACTGCGGGTTCTTCCCGAAGAAGGTCTGCTCCAGAGAGATCACGTCGGGGGCGTGGTGGGCGAAGAGCGCGCGCAGGCGCTCGAAGAGGAAGCAGAGACGCGCCCCCACGTCGGCGTCGGCCGGCGGCCGGAAGGCGCCGTGATCCACGCGCATCATCGCGCCGCGGCGACGCCCGACGACCCCGTACCCCATGGAGCGCGTTCCGGGATCGATGCCCACGACGACGAGGGGATCGCGGGCGAGCAACTCCGAGAGGGCGGGGACCGGCATCGGCGCGCAGTGTACGCGGACGGCGGCGCGACGCCGACGGCGGGCCGCCTTGCGCGCGGCCCCGCGTCGGAAAACATCGCGGCATGACGCACGCGGGATCGAGCGAAGGCGCGGCGGCGGGCGCGGCGGCGGTGATCGTCGGCGCGGGGGAGGGAACCCGTCTCGGCGCCGGCGTGCGCAAGGCGTGGGTCGACGTCGGCGGCGAATCGTTGCTCGAGCGCTCGGCGCGAGCGTTTGCGGGAGTTCCCGGCGTCGTCGAGCGAGTGCTGGTGGTTCATCCCGACGACGTCGACGAGGTCGCGCACGGGGCGGTCGCCGCGCGCCTGCGTCCCTGCGGGCCCTTCCGCGTGGCGCCGGGCGGCGCCACCCGCCAGGCCTCGACGCTGGCCGGCGTCCGGGCCACGTCGCCGTCCGTGCGCGACGTGCTGGTCCACGACGCGGCGCGCCCGTTCGTACGGCCGGAACGCATCGCGGCGCTCCTCGCCGCGCTCGCGTCGGCGCCTGCCGCGCTGCTCGCGTCGCGCGTCGCCGCGACGGTCAAGCGCGCCGGCGACGACGGGCGCGTCCTCGAGACGGTGCCCCGCGACGCGTTGCGGCTCGCCGCGACGCCTCAGGGCGGCCGGCGCGAACTCCTTCTGCGGCTCCTCGAGAACGCCGAGCGCGACGGATTCGTCGCCACCGACGAAGCGTCGCTCTTCGAACGCGCGGGCGTCCCTCCGACGCTCGTCGACGACGACGCGACGAATCTCAAAGTGACGACGCCCGGCGACCTTCTGCTGGCGCGCGGCCTC
>DASPNK010000128.1:0-3301 GCA_035626575.1 Planctomycetota bacterium
CGCCCCAGGCGACCGCGTCGATCACGAGGCCGCCGGGCGCGACCAGCTCCAGCTCGTCGGACCCGTTGGCGAGCACCAGCTCGTTCGCCGGCGCGACGACGTCGGGGACGATCCCGCCGTTGAGCGCGGCGTTCGCGCTCCGCCCCACGAGCAACCTCCCCTGCGGCGCGAGGGGCGTC
Organism: Planctomycetota bacterium; assembly: GCA_035626575.1. Taxonomy (GTDB): domain Bacteria; phylum Planctomycetota; family CAIWVZ01; genus DASPNK01. The sequence goes on from DASPNK010000128.1 coordinate 180, forward strand.
GACGGCAGCGTGAAGGCGTCGAGCCCCTGGTCGCGCAGCGTGAATCCGAGGAGGTTCACCGGGTGCGGGCGGTTGTTCCGCAGCTCGACCCACTCGCCGTCGACGTCCTGCACCGGCTGACCCGAGGGGCCTTTGGGATTGATCATCAGCTCGGAGATCACCACGTCGAGCGGCGCCCAGTCCGGCGCCGTCGCCGCGTCGTCCACGGGCCGCGTCGTCGCCGGCGCGCCGGGGCCGGAGATCGCGTAAGACGCGCCGTCGGTCTCCACGAGCAGCGTCCCCGTCGAGGCGATCTGGCGCGGGTCGCCGGGCGTGAGCGTCGACGGGTTGCAGAGGTTGAGGCGGTACAGCGCGGCGAGCTCCGGCGCCGCGAGGAGGCCGTTCACCACGGCGGCGTGCGGGTGCCCGTACGGGTTGCCGTCGCCGCAGGAGACGATCGCCGTCTCCGGGCGCAGCACGCCGAGCCAGAAGCCGTTGGTCGACGTGTCCGAGCCGTGGTGATGCACTTTATAGACGTCGACGTCGCCCATCGCCGCGGCGACCGCCGTCTCGACGTCGGCGGTTCCGTTGAACCCGCCCTGCAGGTCGCCTCCGAGCGCCTCCTGGTAGTTCCCGTAAGCGAGGCGGAGCACGATCGATCGATTGTTCTCCGGCTGCGCGGTCCCCGCGAGCGCGACCGCCGCGCCCGTCGCCGTCGCGCCGTTCGCCGCGACGCACGTCAGCGACGCGCCGCCGCCGAGGTCGATGACGGTCCCCGGCGCCAACGTGGCGCGGCGCGAAGCCATCGCCGCCTGGTACGCCGAGTAATGGAACTGCCCGTTCAGCGACCCGTCGAGGCCGCGGTCGTAGGCGACCGTCGGCAGGAACCCCGCGACGGCCGTCTCGGCGAGCCCTGCGAAGTGGTCGGCATGCCAGTGGGAGGCCACCGTCACGTCGAGCGTCGCGACGCCCAGCGCCAGCAGCTGCGGGACGACGACGGCGTTCCCCTGCCCGGCGTCGCCGCCGTCCACGAGACAGGTCGTCCCGGTGGGTCCGACGATGAGCGTCGCATCGCCCTGTCCGACGTCGAGGTGATAGACCTTCAACGTCGGCGCCGCGCCTTGGGCGCGAGCCGCTCCGCTTCCGGACGCGATCAGGAAAACGGCGAGGCTCGCGACGGAAAATGGTCGCGCTGCGGCGGAAACCAAGCGCATCGGGGGGACTCCGGAACCGGCGCCGCGAAGATACTAAGCGCCGCCGCCCCGCGCCTCGCGCCGCCGCGATTCCCCGTCGCGCAGCAGGGTCGCCGCGCGCTTCGCGTGCGTCGATCTTGCGCTCCCTGCCGCGCGACGCCGTGCGGCGCCCGTCCGGAGATTCCGGGCGCAGGCCGGGGCGCAGGAGCGCCCGCTCCGCGCGGCGGCGCGACGATCCTGCTCCGTCGATCTGCGGCCGGGCGCGGGCGCCTGGCGCTCTCGCGATCCTTGCCGCGCGGCGCCGCGCCGCGTGGGCTCAGTCGACCACGACGTCGTCGGGACCGGGCTTCTTGAAGCGCGCGCCGCGCGTCAGGCAGTCGGGGATGTCCTGCGGCGCCAGCCCCGACCCGCGAAGGTCGGCGTCTTCGAAGTCGCAGCGGACCACCGTGGTGTCCGAGAAGATCGCGCCGTTGAAGACGGAGCGCGGCGCCTCCAGTTCGTGGAGGGTCGCGTCGGTGAAGTCCGCCTCGGTGAAGTCGGCGCCCCCCGCGCGCGTGCCCTTGAACATCGCGCGGGTGAGGATCGCCGACGCGAGGTGGGCGCGCTCGAACAGCGCGTCGGTGAGGTCGGCGCCGGTCAGGTCGGCGGTCAGGAATTCGGCGCCGCTCACGTCGACTTCGCGCATCACCGCGTCGCCGAGCGTCGCGTTTTCGAAGTCGGCGCCGGCGAGCCTCGCGCGGGAAAGCGTCGCATTCTGCAGGTACGCGCAATGGAACGAGATCCTCTCCCCCTTCGCGTCGGCGAGATTCACCTTTTCCAGAACGCAGAGCTCGAAGTCCGCGCCGTCGAGATTCGCGCCCCCGAGGTCGGACCCCGTCAGGTCGGCGCGCACGAAGCGGGCGCCGGAGAGGTTCGCGCCGCGGAGGTCCAGGCCGCGCAGCTCGAGGCCCGACAGGTCGAGTCCGGAGAGGTCGGCGTTCCGCAGCGAGCGACGGTCTTTCGACGCCTGTTCGAGGGACGCGCGGTCGTGCGTGGCCATGGCGCGCTCAAGGTACCGCGGCCGACCGGCGGGGTCGACGCGGGCGGGCGCGCGGCAGACGGCAGACGGCATCCAACGGACAGGCGGGGCACACCTTGTCGTCGCGGCGCCCGCGGCAGTCGCCGTGGATCCCGAGATGGCAGAGCGCGAAGTCGAAGCGCACGGGATCGACCGCGTCGAAGCGCCGCAGCGCCGCGGTGGTCTCCAGCGCCGCACGCCAGTCGGCCGCCGGGCGCCGCGTGAAGCCGAGCACGCGCGCATGGAACGCGAGGTGGACGTCGAGCGGCACGACCAGCCGCGCGCGGTCGACGCGCGTCCAGAGCCCGAGGTCCACGCCGTCGGCGGGCCGCGCGCACCAGCGCAGGAAAAGGTTGAGGCGTTTGCACGCCGAACCGCCGCCCGGCGTCGGGAACGCGAACTTGAGCGCTCGCCCGGGCGCCGGCGCCGCGCCCGCCGCCGCGCGCAGACGTTCGGAGAACGCGGCGAGCCCGGGTTCGACGTCCGACGCCCGCGGGTCGTCGCCGGCGGCGAACGCGGCCTCCAGCGACCCGTGCGAGGCGCGGAGCGCGCGCACCGCGCGGAGGATCGCCGCGGTTTCGATCTCGCCGAGCCAGCGGTGTCGGAAGCCGCGCGTGAGCGCGCGCGCCGCCCGCGCCCCGGCGAGCCCGTCGAGCGTCGCCGCCGGCCGCGGGCCGAGGCGTTCGAAGAGCCGCTCCAGCGACCCGAGGATCGCCTTCACGCCGCCGAAGGCGAACGTCGCGGCGAGGAGCGCCGCCGCCTCGCGGTCGGCGGGGTCGGCGTAGCGGTGGGCGAAACGTACGGGGTCGCGCTCCCGCCACGTCGCGTCGAACCGCGCGGCGAGCGCTTCGAGGGTCGGCCGCACCGCGTCGACGTCGAGGGGCATGAATCAC
>DASPNK010000129.1:0-5694 GCA_035626575.1 Planctomycetota bacterium
GCCATCCGTCGGCGTCGCTCTCCGCGTCTTCGTAGGCGAAGCCTTCGACCACGACCGGAAACGCGCCGGCGCCGATCTGCCTCGCGAACTCGTCGAGGAACGCGCGGTGGCCGGCGGACAGCTTCGTCTCGCCGCGCTCGAAGACGAGGGGCAACGGCACGGTCGAGGCCCCCGACTTCATCAGCGAATCGACCATCACCTGGCGCATCGTGTCGCGGTTCGCGTCGAGGATGCGCCCGTCCTCCTCCACCAGCGCGCCCTGGTTGAGCGGCGTTGCGGCGCGATTGACGACGCGGCCGGCGTTGAACTGCACCGGGGTCACCGAGCCCTTGAGCATGCCTTCGAACCCGGTGACCGGTTTCAGGCGAGCCTTGATCGCTCCGAGACCGTCCTCCAGCGCGAGGCCGTTCTTCTGCATGGCGAAGGCGACGATGAGAATGAAGAAGCAGAGGAGGTTCGTCATCATGTCGGAGAACGACGCGAGCCAGAGCGGCGCGCCGGGCGCCGAGCCCGCGGCGTTCGACGGCCGTCGCCTGCCGCTCACGGAGCCTTCCTCACGACGACGGCGATCCGCCGGTTGGCGGCGCGGCCCGCGGGCGTGTCGTCCGACGCGACCGGACTGTCGGCGCCTTTCGGAGCCACGATGACGCGGTGCGCCGGAACCTCCGCGCGCTCGTGAAGCACGCGCGCGGCGGCGACGGCCATATCCCGCGACAGCTCGGCGGGCGTCGACGCTCCTGAATAACGATGCGTCCGCGCGTCGCAATGCGCCTCGACGGTAAACGTGCAGCCTTCGCCGCGGAAGAAGCGTCCGATCTCCATGATCAGTTCGGCCGCTTCGGGAGACGGCTCGGCGTCCCCGGGGCGGAACGCCCTGTCGGCCTCCAGCTGAATGCGGAGGCCGTCCGCGAGCCGGGAGAAGTCCGGTTTCACCGCGTACTCGGGGCCCATGACGAAGGCGTCCAGCTTGCGGTCGAGATTCTCCTCTTCACGCTGCGAGGGCTGCTCGGCGCCGTCGACGTCGATCTTGGCGTCGGCCGAGGCGGGCCGCTTCAGGACGGCGCGCTTCTTGGCGACGTCGAAAACTCCGGGCTCGCGGACGTTGACCGCCAGTTCGCGCACGTCGACGTCCGCCGAAGACGGCGTGGAGAACGCCGCCAGCAGGATGAAGAACGTGACCATGTTCGAGATCATGTCGCCGAACGACACGATCCAGAGCGGCGCCATCGGCGGCGGTGCGTCGTCAGCCACCCTTGGCGTCCTTCTCGCCGCTCTTGTCCGCGGCGACGAGCTTGCGCACCGACGGCGACAGGAACGCCTTCAGCTTCTCCCGCAGCACCTGCGGCTTGTCGCCCGCCTGCAGCGCAAGGATGCCTTCGATCATGACGGTGCGGACCAGCGTCTCCTCCTTGCAGCGCATTTCGAGCTTGCCCGCGAGAGGGATGAAGACGCCGTTCGAAAGCACCGCGCCGTAATAGGTCGTGAGGAGGGCGACCGCCATGCCGCTGCCGATGCTCGACGGGTCGTTCAGATTCGCGAGCATCGCCACCAGGCCGACCAGCGTGCCGATCATGCCGAAGGCCGGCGCGTAAGCGCTCAACTGCTCGACCACCTTCTTGGCGTTCGAGTGGCGCGTGCTCATCCCGTCGAGATCGATCTGCAGGATCTCGCGCACCGAGTCGGCGGCGAAGCCGTCGACCACCAGCATGATCCCCTTGTAGAGAAACGGGTCCTTGACGTCTTTGACCTTCTCTTCGAGGGCGAGCAGCCCTTCGCGTCGCGCCAGCACCGAGTATTCGGCCATGCGCTCGATGACCTCGAGCGGCGACGGGATGGGGTAGATGAAGGTTTTCTTGAGGGTGCCGCCGACGCCCGTCACCACTTTGAGCGGGAAGTTGACGAAGACGGCCGCGATCATGCCGCCGAAGACGAGGATGACCGACGGCAGGTCGTAGTAGAGCGAGAGGCTCCCGCCGGCCAGCATCGACCAGACCAGCACCCCGCCCATCAACACGAAACCGACGACCGTTGCGAGATCCATCCGATTGGCTCGACGGGTCGCGTCCGCCCGCGCAGGGACGGACGTCGTCCCGCGCGCGCACGGAGGCGCCTCCCTCAGTCCGGTTATCGGCCCGCGGCCCGCGCCGCGAAAACGGCGCGGCCGGGCGGATCAACCCGTAGAAGGCGGCGGAGGCGGCGGCGGGGTCGACGCGCCGCGGGACCGTCCCGGGACGATCGGCGGGAAGCGCCACGGGCCGAAGCCGAACGGCGAGCCCGGGTCGTCGGGCGCGGACGCCGCGAGAGCCCGCCCGAGGCGCTCGAGGTACTCCCGTCGGGGCAGGTCGGTCGCGCCGAGCCGGGCGAGGTGGGCGACGGGCGCCTGGCAGTCGACGAACTGCAGGCCGCGCGGAGCGAGGGTGGCGACGAGCGTCGCGAAAGCGACCTTCGAGGCGTCGGTTTCGCGGTGGAACATCGATTCGCCGAAGAACGCCGCGCCGAGCGCGAGGCCGTAGAGGCCGCCGACGAGCGAGCCGTCGCGCCACGCTTCGGCGGAGTGGGCGAACCCGAGCTCGTGGCAACGGACGTACGCCGCGACGAAATCGTCGTCGATCCACGTGCCGTCTTCATGGCGGCGGGGCGTCGACGCGCAGGCGCGCACGACCTGGGCGAAGGCCGTGTCGAAACGCACTTCGAAGCGGCCGGATCGGAGCGTGCGCGCGAGCGAGGCCGAGACGCGGAGAGCCTCGGGGAAGAGGACGGCGCGCGGGTCGGGCGAGAACCAGAAGATCAGGCCGTCCTCGGCGAACCACGGGAAGATCCCCTCCGTGTACGCGCGCAGCAGCCGCTCCGGGCGCAGGTCGCCGCCGATCGCGAGGAGACCGTCGGCGTCGGCGTCGTCGGCCGGCGGGAAGTCGAGCCGCTTCGAGTGAAGGCGCCGGACCGGCATGACGTCAGCCGTGGTCGTCGCGCCGCGCGAACTCCGCGCCGTAACGCCTGCGGAAGAAGACGGCGATCGCCGACGCGGCGAAGAGGGTCCCCGCCGCGGCGAGGAACGGCGCCGACGGGCCCGCGACGTGGAAGAGCGTTCCGAGGGCGGGAGGGCCGAGCATGCGCCCGAGACTTCCCATCGACTGGCTGACGCCGAGCCGCGCGCCCTGGCGGTCCGGAGGCGCGGCGCGCGAGATGAGGCCGGCGAGCGCGGGGTTGTTCAGGCCGAAGCCGAAGGGCATGACGACGCAGCCGAGGAGCACGAGGCGCCACCCGACGTCGGGGTCGGCGGAGACGTGCGGCGCCGCCGCCACGAGGAGGAAGGCGACGGCCAGCACGGCCGGGCCGACGACGATGAGCCGCGTTTCGCCGAAACGGGGGACGAGCCGTCGGATCAGCCCGCCCTGCACCAGCGCCGACACGACTCCGATGAAGGCGAAGTAGCGGCCGGCCAGAACGGCGGCGCCGCGGAGCTGCGCTTCGGTCGGCGCCGCCGCCGACGCGACGTCCAGCCCGTAGGCCTCGGGAAAGCTCGCCAGGCCGAACCGCGTGAACATCGACTCGAATCCGGAGAAGGCGAGGATCGACAGCAGCGACAGCCCGTAGAGGAGGCGCGCGCGCCGATCGGAGAACGCCTCGCGGAGCGCGCCGAATCCAGGCGTTTCGAGGCGCGCCGACGCCGTGCGCGGCGCCTCGCGCAGCCGACCCGCGCCGTAGAGCGCCGCCGCCGCCGAAAGCGCCGCCGCCGCGTACCCCGGAAGGCGCACGTCGACGCCGGCGAGTTCGCCGCCGAGCCACGGCCCGAGCGTGAAGCCGAGCCCGAACGCGGCGCCGATGAGCCCCATGCCGCGCGCACGATCCTCCGGCGTCGTGACGTCGGCGACGTAGGCCTGCGCCGTCGCGACGTTGGCGCCGAAGAATCCGGCGAGCATCCGCGAGACGAACAGCGCGGCGAGGCTCGACGCATGGGCGAACGCGACGTAGGAGACGGCCGTGCCGATCAGCCCTCCGAGCAGCACGCGTCGGCGTCCGATGCGGTCGGAGAGCTTCCCCCAGAACGGCGAGAACAGGAGCTGCATCGCCGAAAACGAGCCCATCAGCAACCCGAGCGTCCGCTCGTCGGCGCCGTACGTCTCCGAGTAGATCGGCAGCAGCGGAATGACGATCCCGAAGCCGACGAGGTCGATGAAAACCGTCAGGAAGACGGCGACGAGAGGCGAGCGCGCGCGACGGTCGACGGCCACGGGGCGGCGACCTTAACCGGCGCCGGATGCGTCACGCGCCGAAGAGCAGCTCGAGGCCCCGCGACGCCGAAAGCCCGAGCGGCGCGCTCGCGTCGGCCGCGACGAGCTGGAGCCTGAGCGCGATCCCCGAGAGCGCGGGCGCCCGGAGATCGAGGGAGAAGAGCAGTCCTCCCGCGCCGTCCAGCGTCGTGGGGAGCGCGAGCCACGCGCCTTCGTCGAGCGCGATGAGGACGTCGACGCCGCCGAGCGTCGCGAAGCCCGCTCCGAGCGAGGCGCCGAGCAGCGCCGGCGCGGACGGCGGGCCGACGCCGACCAGGGCGCCTGCCGCCCTCGCGGTCGGAGGGCCGGGAAACCACGAGAGATCGCACGGGACGCCGCCGCCCGACGCCGCGCCGTAGGGCCGAGCGCCGTGACGGCCGAGGGCGACGAGGAGGCCCGGCGCCGACGCGGAGATGCCGGTGGCGAACGCTTCGGGCAAGCCGTCGCCGTCGAGATCGCCCGCGCCGCCGAGCGCGAACCCGAAGGGCCGGTTCGCCGTCGTTCCGTCGAAGCGCCTGATCGTCGCGCCGTCGATCCCGGAGAGAATCTTCACGTAACCTGCGCCCGTCAGGGTTCCGATCGTCGCGTCGGGCCCGCTGACGATCACGTCCGGAACGCCGTCGCCGTTCCAGTCGCCGGCCGACGCGACGGTGTGACCGTAATGCGCCGCGACGTTCGGATCGACGGTCTCGAAGCGCAGGGCGCCGGTCGCGCCGTCGTAGACCCGCGCGTAGCCGGCGCCGTTGGTGCGGAACGTGCCGACGATCGTCTCCGCGAAGCCGTCGCCGTTCATGTCGCCGACGCCGTCGACGGAGTAGCCGAGGCGGTGCCCGCCTGCGGCGCCGACGAAAGTGCGCAGCGTGGCGCCGGTCGCGCCGTCGTAGACGTACGCCGCGCCGTTGTTGAAGCCGAAGGTGTGGTCGCCGATCGCGCCGGCGATCACGTCGGGGACGCCGTCGCCGTTCACGTCGCCCGCACCCGCGACCGAATAGCCCAGCCGGTGCGCGGCGTAGGAGCCGACGCGCTGCCACAGGAGCGCGCCGGTCGCGCCCGAAAACGCGCGCACGTAGCCCGGCTGGCTCGAGCCCGGCGGAAGGACCGTCGACACGACGACGTCCGAAAGTCCGTCGCCGTTCACGTCGCCGACGCCGTCGAGCGCCTGGCCGAAGCCGTCGTTCAGCGTCGTCCCTCCGACGGTCCACAGGAGCGCGCCGGTCGCGCCGGAGTACAGGCGCGCGGCGCCGCCGGGGCCGAGCGCGCTCGAGCCGTTCGCCGACGCCCCGACCAGGAAGTCGGGGACCGCGTCGCCGTCGGCGTCGCCCGCGGCCGCGACCGCGGACGGACGGAAGCCGGGCGCGCCGTACACCGCGCGCAGCACGGCGCCGGTCTTGCCCGAAAGGACGAAGGCGACGCCGGCGTCGAC
>DASPNK010000130.1:0-4280 GCA_035626575.1 Planctomycetota bacterium
GCCGTCGGCGCCGAGGGCGCCTTCGATCACGACGGCAGGAGGAACGGGAACGAGAACTTCCCCGAGCGCGAAGGCCGCGTAGGCCGTCGAGTAGCCTGCGGAGACGTCGACCAGGAACAGGTACGGCGCGAACGGAAGGCCGGACTCGAAGACCACGGAGACGACGTCCGACGCCGATAGCCCCCCGGAGAGCGCGGGCGGGCCGCCCGTCGCGACGGTCGGAAGGCGGGGCGCGCCGAGAATCGTCGAGCCGGACGTCGGGCCGGACGGATGCGCCGACGCGAGGGTGACGCCGTCATGGACGGTCACGACCGCGCCGCCCGTCGCCGAAGCGGCGAAGCCTGACGCGGCGCCGCCGCCGCCGAGGCCGCCCGCGGCGGAATGCGCCGCGCCGCCGGAGACTCGTACCGATGCCGCCCCGCTTGCGACGACCCCGTCTCCCGCCGCGGAGAGGTACGGTCCGAACTCGCTCACCCCGCCGCCGGCGGTCGTGCAGCGCGCCAGCGTCGCCTCCGCATCGACGATCCGCGCGCCCGCGCCGCCGAAAGCCGCGCCTCCGCTCGCGAAGCCGCCGAGAAAGGACGTGGCGTCGGCGGCGACGCGCGCGCCGGATTCGGCGCGCAGGGCGTCGCCGCCGACGGGCGCGCCGAGGAAGAACGGGTGAGACGCCGGTCCTCCGAACACCGCGCATTTGGATAGCCGCAGGGTCGCGCCGTTCGTCACGTGCAATCCGACGCCGCCCGCCGAGGCGTCCTGTGCGCCGGAGCACTCCGTCTCATGGAGCAGAAAGAACCCCGGCCCGGAGACGGTCAACGCGGTCGTCGACGTCGACCAGAGGCCGGACGGAGCGAAGCGGATGCCGGACACCACGAAGGTCGAGCCCGCAGGCGGCGCGCCGATGAATGCGCCGGCCGGTGCGGCGAACGTCGGCGTCACCAGCACCGGTCCCGGGCCGTCGCGACGGAGAAGCAACGCTTTGCCGGTCGTCGAGAACGGCGCGTACGTCCCCGCCCGGATGAGCAACGTGTCGCCGTGGGCGGCGGCGGCGACTGCCGTCGGCAGGTCGACGAAATGCGCGCCCGCGCCGCCGGCGGCGTCCACGATCCAGATCGACGGAACGGCGAGGACCAGCGAAGCGAAGAGACCGGGCATCGTTCGGCTCCCGGGCGTCGGCGCCCGCGTCGCAGCCTATCGAATGTCCCTTCGCCGCCGCGAACCGCCGAAGGCGGAACGGGTTCGCGGATGCCCGAGATTTCGCGGCGCCGCTTCGCGGGGCGCCCGGCCCGGTTGGCCCGCCGCGGCGTCGCGGTCACCATGCCGGCATGTCGAGCGCCCCGGAGGTCGCCCCGTCGACGCCGACGGGGGCGCGCGCCGTCCTCGCGCTCCGCGATTTCAGGCTCTACCTGCTGACGACGGTCGCGTTGACGGTCGGCGTCGGCATCCAGGCGACGGCGCTGGGCTGGCAGATCTTTCAGCTCACCGGCGACAAGCTGGCGCTCGGGTTGACGGGCCTGGCGGAGGCGATCCCGTCGATCGGGATCATCCTGTTCGCGGGGCACTTCGCCGATCGGCTCGACCGGCGGCGCATGATCCTCTGGGCGACGGGCGCGCTCTTTCTCTGCGCGGTCGCGTTCACGGCGCTGGCGGTCGCAGCGCCGACCCGCGGCGACGCAGCGGCGGATCCGTCGTGGACCGCGCGCCTCTTCAGCCGCCCGGACGAAACGGCGCGCGAGGGGCCGCCGCCCCTCGAGCGGACGGCGCCGGTGGTGCTCGCGATCTACGCCGTCATCGTGCTCACAGGCTTCGCCCGCGGCGTTCTCGGGCCGGCGCGGACCGCGCTCGGCACCGACCTCGTGCCGCGGGAGCACCTCACCGCGGCGATCAACCTCCGCACCTCTTTCTGGCAGGGCGGCATGATCCTCGGGCCGCCGCTGGGCGGCGGTCTCTATGCGCTCGGCGGCGCGCCGCTCGCCTTCGCCGTGGACGGCCTGCTGATCCTCGTCGCGTTCGCCGCGGCCCGCGCCCTCCGCGTCCGCCGCGCCGCCGCCGCCGCGCCGCGCACCGAACCGCTCGGACGCAGTCTCGCGCAGGGCGTCGCCTTCGTTCGGGGCCGCAAGGAGATCCTCGGCGCGCTGACGCTCGATCTCTTCGCCGTGCTCTTCGGCGGCGCGGTCGCCATCCTCCCCGCCTTCGCCAAAGACGTTCTCTTCGTCGACGAGACCGGCCTCGGCGTCCTGCGCGCGTCGCAGTCGGTCGGCGCCGTCCTGACGGCGGTGCTGGTCGCGCGGATGCCGCCCTTCCGCCGCGCGGGGCGGACCATGCTCTTCGCCGTCGCGATCTTCGGCCTCGCGATGATCGGGTTCGCCGTGTCGAAGGTCTTCCTCCTCTCCGCCCTGTTGCTCGCCGTCGCCGGCGCGGCGGACTACGTGAGCGTCGTGGTGCGGCACACGCTGGTGCAGACGCGGACGCCGCCGGAGATGCTCGGCCGCGTGTCGGCCGTGAACTCGGTGTTCATCGGCTCGTCGAACGAGATCGGCGCCTTCGAGTCCGGCGTCGCCGCGCACTATCTCGGGACCGTGCCGTCGGTGGTCTTCGGCGGCTCGATGACGCTGCTGACCGTCGCGCTGGTGGCCTGGCGCGCGCCGGCGCTCCGGCGCCTCGGCCCGCTCAGGTAGCGCGCGGAGGGGTCGCGGGGCCGCGGTCGCGGCGGAACATCGCGCGCACGACGTGGCCCGCGATCGCGGGGTTCTCCCGCAGGCGCCGACACGAGTACCCGTACCAGTCGCGGCCGTACGGCACGTAGACGCGCACCGGATGCCCCGCGGCCCGCAGCCGCCGGCGCAGGCCTTCCTGCACGCCGAGGAGCATCTGAAACTCGAAGCGGTCCGCGGGCGTGCGCAACTCGGCGACCATCTTCAGCGCGCCTTCGACCAGCGCTTCGTCATGGGTCGCGATGCCGACCCGGGCGCCGCCGCGAAGCATCGCCTCGAGGGCCTGCAGGTAGGCGCGGTTGATGTCCGCGCCGTCGGTCCAGGCGATCTCCGGCGGCTCGAGGTAGATGCCTTTGCAGATCCGGAAATCCGGCCCCCAGGGCAGGATGGTCGCGACGTCCGCGAGGGTGCGCTTCATCCGCGCCTGCAGCACGATGCCCACGTCGGCGAAGTCGGCGCGCAGGCGCTTGTACACGGCGATCGTGCGATCGGTGTACGGCGAGTTCTCCATGTCGATGCGTACGAAGCGCCCGACGGAGCGCGCCTTCTCGACCACCATCCGCGCGTTCTGGTAGCAGAGCTCGTCGCCGCCGGGGGCGACGTCGAGGCCGAACGCGGTGAGCTTGATGGAGACGCCGGAGTCGAGCGCCTCGCGCGAGATGGCGTCGAGCGCGGCGACGTACGCGCGCGCCGTCTCTTCGGCCTGCCGCCGCTCCGTGACGAACTCCCCGAGCACGTCGAGCGTGCCGCGGCAGCCTTCGGCCTGCAGCTCCTTCAGCACGCGCACCGCGTCGTCCAGCTCCTCCCCCGCCACGTAGCGCGACGCGACCCGGCGGACCACCGCCTTCGGCGTCACCGGGATCATCTTCGTCACGAGCCAGTCGAACAGGGACATCGTCGCGTTCTCGCGGATGCGGCGCGCGGGCGCCGGTCAGTGCGGCTCGGCCTCGAGGAAGCGCTCGGCGTCGATCGCCGCCATGCAGCCCGAGCCCGCGGCGGTGACGGCCTGCCGATAGTAGGAGTCCTGCACGTCGCCGCAGGCGAAGACGCCCTTGACGTTGGTCTTCGTCGTGCCGGGAACGGTCTTCAGGTAGCCCTTCCCGTCCATGTCGAGGACGCCCTGGAAGAGCTTCGTGTTGGGCTGATGGCCGATGGCGATGAAGCAGCCCGCCGCAGGGATCTCGCGCTCGGCGCCCGACTGGACGTCGCGCACGCGGAGGCCCTTGAAGCCGCCGGCCCATCCTTCGACCGTCGGGTCGCCGACGTAGGCGATCGGCGCCTGGTTGAGCGCCCACGCGATCTTCGGATTGGCGCGCGCGCGGTCGAGCATGATCTTCGACGCGCGGAACTCGTCGCGACGATGCACGACGGTGACCTTGGAGCAGAACCGCGTGAGGAAGTTCGCCTCCTCCATCGCGGAGTCGCCCCCGCCCACCACGAGCACCTCCTTGCCGCGGAAGAAGAAGCCGTCGCAGGTGGCGCAGGCCGAAAGGCCGCGCCCCATGAACGCGTCCTCCTGCGGGAGGCCGAGGAGCTTCGCCGCGGCGCCGGTGGCGACGATGACGACGC
>DASPNK010000131.1:0-2209 GCA_035626575.1 Planctomycetota bacterium
CGCGACGGCGCCGAAACCACGCATGACCACCACGCCGCCTTTGCCGCCCGTCGACCGACCGTTCCCGCCCGATTGGAGCGAGGCCGCCTCGTTCCGCGCGCCGCCGCCGACCGGGCTGCTCACGTTCGTCGCGGTGATCAACCTCCTGTTCGGGCTCGGGTGCGGCTGTTTCGGCGGCGCCTCCGTCGCGGTCCCGCTCAACGCGATCGTCGCTTCCGACGTTTCGACGGACTCGCCCGAGGTGCGCGCCGAGGTGCGGAAACAACTCGAGGAAAACCTCGGGAAGAGCCTGCGGGACCGTAGCGAGGAGGAGCGCCGGCGCATCCTCGACGCCGCCGAGAACCTCTCCCTGCGCGTGCTCGGAGATTTCCGGGAAGACCCCGGAGCGCGGCGCCTCGCGGTGCTTTCGGCCGTGATGGCCGGCGCCTGCGCCGGGTTCGCGGTCGGCGCCGTGTTGCTGCTGGCCCGACTCCGCGTCGGAAGATGGCTGTCGATCCTCTCGGCGGTCGCGTTCCTTGCGGCGGCGACCCTCTCGGCCGGCGCGGCTTCGGACGTGATCGAGCGCGCGACGGATTGGGTCCAGGCCTATGCGTCCGATCCCGCCGTCACGCCGGACCTCAGCGAAGCGGAACGGGAGACCTTCACGGGCGACTTCGTCGAGGTGATGCAGAAGGTCGGGCCGGCGACGGCGGTGACCGTCACGATCTTCGCCTGCATCTGGCCGTTGATTTCGCTGCTCATCCTCGTCGGCTCGCAGTCGATCCGCGACGCCGTTTCGCCGCAGAGGCTCGACCGGCTGCGTTGATCGACGCCCGCCGCGGCGCGCGCGCGGGCCTGGCGCACCGCTTCACCCGAAGAGCGTGCGCCCGGGGTTGAGGACGCCGCGCGGGTCGAACTCGGCCTTCAGCCGCCGCATCAGCGCGAGGCCGCCGGGAATCTGCGACGGGAACCGCGCGAGCGCGCGGCGGAACGCCGGGTCCCAAGGCGCGTCGAGGTGCGCGCGCGCCTCGGCGAGCGCGCGGTCGAGCTCGGCTTCCGACGCCGCGAGGCGCGCGCCTTCGGCCCGCCAGGTCGTGCGCACGCCGCGAAGGACGTCGTGGATCGCGCCCGCAGGCGGGGCGAGGACGCCGCGAAGACGGGGCCCGAGCGCGCGCCAGCTCGCGGGCGGGGCCGTGATGCGAAGCGTCTCGGCCGTCTCCGGCGCTTCGGCGGGCGGGCCCGGCGGCGCCTCGGCCGGCAGCACCTGCGCGTCGCGCTTCAGGAGCGCCTCGGCGCGGCGCCCGGCGTCCTCCACCTGCGCCGCGAACCCCTGGAACGTCGCGACGAGCAGCGCGCCCCCCTCGGCGCCGAGGTCGCGCGCGGCGCTTCCGGAGAGCACGTGGACCTGCGAGGCGTCCACGTTCGCGTCGCGCAACGCGAGGCCGGCGGCGAGCGCGTCGCCCTCCTCCGCGAACGCCCACGCGGCGCGGCCCGCGGTCTCGGGAATCGGACGGAGGCGGAGCGTCGCCTCGAGGAGAACGGCCAGCGCGCCCCGGCTGCCCGTGTAGAGACGGCAGAGGTCGTAGCCGGTGACGTTTTTCACCACGCGCCCGCCGGCCTTGGCGACCACGCCGTCGCCCGTCGCCGCGACGACGCCGAGAAGCTGGTCGCGCGCCGGCCCGTAGCGCGCCGCCCACGCCCCTTCGCGCGCCGTCGCCAGCGCCCCTCCGACGGTGGAGCGTTCGGGGCGACCGGCCTCGAGCGCGGGGAAGAGCCGATGCGGCGCGGCGAGGCGTCGGACGGCTTCGAGCGACGCGCCGGCTTCGACGGTCAACGTCTGGTCCGCCGGGTCGAACGCGACGACGCGGTCGAGCATCTCCGTCGAGAGAAGGCAGATCGGCCGCGCGTCGTCGGCGGCGCCGAGGCTCGGCGCGGTGTTGCCGCCCACCGGCACGACGGGGAAGCCGTCGGCGCTCGCGGCGCGCAGCACTTCCGCGACCTCCTCCCGCGTGCGCGGGACGGCGTGGACGAGCGGCGTCGGATGCGGCGCGTAGCGCGGATCGCCGGGAGGCACGGCGACGGCGCGGTCCCCGAGGATCGAGCGCAGGACGTCGAGCATCGGACGGCGCGCCCGCCCGCGCTCAGGAGGGGTCGCGGACGACGTCGCTCATTTCGGCGCCGTCGATCTCGTTACGGAACATGAGGAAGAGCGCGGTGGCGCCGCCCGCGG
>DASPNK010000132.1:0-3537 GCA_035626575.1 Planctomycetota bacterium
AATCGAAGCCGTCCTTCTGATTGACGGCGAGCAGCGCGCGCCCGCCGTCGACAAGCGCCTTTTCGTGCGCGAGGTGGCGCAGCGTGGAGGCGACGGCGGGCCATCCGCCCGCCGGCTTGCCGTCGGCGGGCTCGATGCGCCCGCCGACCTCTTCGTCGAACCGCGTCATGGGGCGCGATGGTAGCGCCGCCGCGGCGCGGTCAGAGCGTGACGCGCCCGAGCTCGGAGACCTGGAACGACGTCACGTCGTACGCCACGGCGCGCAGGTCGAAGCTGTAGCCGGGCAGCGAGCCGGGGGGCAGTTGAAAGAAGAACCCGCCGCCGGCGTCGGTCGTCGTCTGGAACGGCGGCATCGTGTAGGCGTAGAAGATCGCCAGCGCGTCGAAGCCCATCCCGAGGATCGGCCCCTTGCCGAACGGCCCGAGCGTGAGCGACGACACGACGTTGAACAGCGGCGTGCCGGGCGTCGAGCCGGTTTGAATGATGGTGAGCCCGCCCAGACCGTCGGGCGTCATCGTGAGGCGGTAGGGCGCCGGCGGCGTGAAGTCGACGACGTGGAGGCCCTGCGACACGCCCGACTGCGTGACGGTCGTGGTCACGTAGAGCCGCCCCTCGGATTCCGGATGCACGTCGTAGGCGCCCGCCGTCGCCGGCAGTCCGATGTTCGACGGGAACATGTCGTAGAAGCCCGCGAGGGTCGGCTCCGACGGGTTGGCGAGATCGACGATCTGCAGCCCGTCGAGGTAATTCGCCACGAACGCGTAGCGGGTGCCCGCCATGCGGACGTTGCGGGACGCGGTGACCGTCGTGGTCTGGAACTGCGCGAGAAACACCGGCGCCGCGAAGTAGGTGACGTCCCAGGTCTGCACGAACCCCGCGCTGCCCGGCGTGCAGCAGACCAGGATGCGGGCGAACCCGCCCGGCGGCGTGTAGATGCACCCCGACTGACCGCCTCCGGCGACCGTGCCCAGCCAGGTCGGCGGCGTCGTCGGCATCGAGACGTCGAGGATCTCGGTGCTGTAGTTCGTCGTCGTGATCTGGTTGAAGGCGTAGGCGCGGCCGTCCTTCACCGTCACGTCGCGGCAGAGGAACGACGCCCCGGGGTCGTAGCTCTGCAGGAGCGTCGGCGCCGCCGTGCCGTTCAGCTGCCAGATCTCGAGCGCGCCGCCTCCGCCCGACGATCCGCGGGCCGCGAAGAGGATATTGCCGTCGAGGAAGAGATTCTCGGTGCCGCCGCCGAACGACGACAGCACGAGCGGCGTCGCGGGCGCGGTCACGTCGAAGCGCAGGATCGAGCCGCCCTGCTGCGCCAGATAGAGCACGTTGCCGTCGACGACGGCGTCGTGGATGCTGGCGGTCGCCGGCGACGGGTTGAGGTGAGCGACCGAGATCAGCGTGGTCCCGGTGGCGTTGACGATCTCGGCGCCGGAAGTCCCGCGACAGACGACCGCGAGCTTCTGAGTGCCGAACGTGAATCCGGTCACGTCGGTGACCAGGTTCCCGGACGTGAGCGGCAGCGAGGCGCGGAACGTCGTGTTCAGCGTGTTGGGCGCTTGCGCGGCGACGCCGCACGCGCACAGCGCCGCCGTGACGGCGGCACGGAACGCCGGCAGGGGGAGTCGGAACATTCTGAAACTGCTTTCGGGGGTGACGACGGAACGGCTGCGGACGGGGCGTCCGCGCGAGGCCGCGAGTGTAGCCGAGTCCAAGTGCGCGGCGAGCGACGCCCGCGGCCGGAAAGCGACGCGGCTGCGGACTTAAGAATGTCGACGGCGCGGCGTCGTCACCCGCCGCCGATCCTTAAACCGAAAGGACGGAATGCGCTGCGGTGGACCGCGCCGCCGCACGCGGCCGCGCCGGTCGCTGCATCGTTTTTTCTGAAAAACGATGTCCTGAGCGATGCGGCGCCGGCGATTCTCTCCTCGCGAAGGAGCGCGCCGAGCGGCGGCGTGCGGCGGAGAGCGATCCCGCACTGCCGGTGCGGCGTCGCTCGCTTTCTTTCGCCGTTTGACGTGCGTCGGCGCTCTACAGGGACGGAAGGTCGCGGTGCGAAGCCTCTTCGCCCCGCCTCGCAGAGACCGAAGTTCCGGAGCCCGACCCATGGAGACCGACGTCGCCGCCGCCCGCCGTGCGCGCCTCACGTTCCGCGGCCCTGACGGCCCGCTCGCCTTCGCATTGACGGCGCGGGCGCTGACGATCGGCCGGTCGCCCGACTGCGACATCCGGTTCGCCGACCCGCGGGTGAGCCGCCGGCACGCGCGCATCGAGCCGTCGCCGGAAGGGTGGAGGATCGTCGACCTCTCGAGCCAGAACGGAATCCTGGTCAACGGCGTGCGCGCGACCGCGGCGAAGCTCTCGCCCGGCGACGTGGTGCACGTCGGGGGCGTGCGCCTGGAGTACTCGGAGGGCGGGGAAGAGGCGCCGCGCGCGCCCGCCGTGACGCGGCGCGCCGAAGAGCCGTCCACGTCCGACGGCGATGCGATGAGCACGCAGGTCGTGCGTCCGGCGTCGGCGGAGGATCGCTTCGCCCAGCGCCTCAAGCGCGTGGGCGAGCTGATGCGCACCCTCGGCGGCGACGTCGGCAGCGACGTCTTCTTCGAGCACCTCGTCGCGGCCGCGGTCGACCTCACCGCCGCCGAGCGCGGCTTCGTCATCGTGAACGGGAAGGAAGGGCCGGAGTTCCGCGCCGCGCGCAACATCGGCGAGGGCGAGCGGAAGAGCCCCGAGTTCGAGATCTCCTGGTCGATCGCGGTGAAGGTGGGGACGACCGGCGAAGGCGTGCTTTCGGTGGACGCGCTCTCCGACCCGCGCTTCCGCGCGATCGAGAGCGTGGAGAACCTCGGGCTGCGCTCGATCCTCTGCGTGCCGATCCGCTCCACGTCCGGCATTCAGGGCGTGCTCTACCTCGACAACCGCCTCACCCGCGGCGCCTTCACGCCGGACGACCGCCACGCGGTCGAAGTGCTGGGCGATCAGGCGGGCGTGGCGCTCGAGCAGGAGCGGCTCGCGCGCGACCTCCGCCGGCGCCGCGAAGAGGTCGAAGACCTCAACAAGAAACTGCGCGTCAAGGTGGACGAGCAGGAGAACGAGCTCCGGCGCATCAAGCAGATGACGACCGCCGTCGAAGATCCCGACATCGGGTTCCGCACGCTCATCGGCGATTCGCCGCGCATGGACGAACTGCGCGCGCTGCTCGCCAAGGCGTCGCCTTCCGACCTGCCGGTGCTCATCTTCGGCGAGTCCGGCGTGGGCAAGGAGCTGGTGGCGCGCTGTCTGCACAAGAACAGCCCGCGGCGCGACGCCCAGCTGGTGTCGGTGAACTGCGCCTCCTTCCCCGAGTCGCTGCTGGAGAACGAGCTGTTCGGGCACGTCCGCGGCGCCTACACCGGCGCCGACCAGGCCCGGAAGGGCCTCTTCGAGACCGCCCACAAGGGCACGCTCTTCCTCGACGAGATCGAGTGCATGAGCCCCGGAATGCAGTCCCGCCTTCTCCGCGCGCTGCAGGAAGGCGAGATCCGGCCGGTGGGCGCCCAGGCC
>DASPNK010000133.1:0-3557 GCA_035626575.1 Planctomycetota bacterium
CCGCGGGCGCGACCGGCGTCGTGCTGTTCTCGCACCAGGGCGTGAAGGACGCCCGCGGCGGTTTCGAACCGCTGCGCTCCGGGCCGTTCCGGCTCCGCGCGCCGCGCCCGACCAAGCGCTGAGCGGCGGCGGCGCGCGTCACTTCGACAGGTCGACGAAGACGCCGCCGCAGGCGCGGGCGAGCCCCCGCAGCAGGGCGGCGTCGAACTCGCCGAGCCCGACGGTGTGGATCCGGACGGCGCGGCCGCGGTTGCGGTCCAGCACGTCGGCGACGATCTCGTCGGGGTCGCGCAGCGCGCCGGCGGTCGGCTGCCCGTCGCTCAGCAGGAAGACGGTGTCGACGGAGTCGCGGAAGTTCTCCGCGGCCGATTTCCTCGGCTCGAGCGCGGCGACGAGACCGCCGTGGAGGTCGGTCGATCCCGACGCGCCGAGGCGCTCGGCGAAACGACGCGCCTGCGTCTTCATCTCGCGCGTCGCCTCCGCCGGCCCTTCGCGCCGCCAGAGCGCCGCGCCGCGGGAGAAGTAAGCGATCTGGATCGCCGCGCGCGGAGGCAGGACCTCCAGCGCGGCGACCAGCTCCGCCTTGGCGAGGTCGAGCCGCGTCGGGACGCGCTTGACGTCGTCGAAGCGGCCGCCGCGCCGCGCATACGCCAGCGCGCCGCCGTCGAGCGGCGCGCTCATGCTGCCGCTGACGTCGATGACGAAACACGTGCGACCCGGCGACAGCGGAATGCCGTAATACGCGCCGTAGCCGGACCGCCCCGCGCCCCGCTCGCCGCGCGCAGGTCGCGACGCCGACGCCCGACGCCACGCGAGCCACGGCTCCGGTCGGTCCCCGAGGGCCCGTCCGCAGAGTTCCGTCAACGCCTCCTCGGCGTCGGCGCGCACGCGGCCGGACTCCGCCGTCAGGTGGCCGACGAGGAAATCGAAGGCCGCGTCGAGGCCGAGGCGTCGCAGCGCCGCGACGCGGGCGACCTGGATCTGCCAGGAACCACCGTGCGACGGGTCGAGCAGCGGGAGCAGCGACGGGTCGGCTTCGGCGCCGCGCGCCAGGAGCGCGGTCACGTCGGCGGGCCCGCCGCCTTTCTTCGCGAGCAGCGCGTCGACGAACCGGCGCGCGGGCGCGGCGGGCATGCGGGCGCACGCCTCGATCCATCGGAGGCGACGTCGCCCCGACGCCTTGGTCGCGAGATCGACGGCGACCGCGGCCGCCGCGTCGTCGACCGTCGTCGCGAGGACGTCGAGGGCGGCGCCGACGTGGCGGGACTCGTCCTCCGACGCGAGGACGAGACGGTCGAGCGCCCGCGCGCGCTCCGGGACGTCGGCCGCGGCGAGGCTCCGCACCAACCCTTCGCGGATCGCGGGGTCCTTTTCGGCCTCGAACGCGCCTTCGAAGCGGTCGACGGCTTTCCGCGCCGCGGCGCCGCCGTCGGCGCCGCCCACGAGCCGCACGTGGTCGAACACGAGGTCGACCGGGACGGCCGGCGCCTCGACGAAGAACGACAGCACCTCGAGGCGCTCGGAATCCAGCGTCTTGCCCGCGGACAGGTGCAGACGCTCGAAGTCGATTTCGACGGTCGTCCACCCCGGCGCGAGTCGCTCGGCGCGCCGATAGCCCAGGCCGCCTTCGCCGTCGACGCGGATCACCAGCGTCGTCGCCGACGGGCTCGCGTTGCAGACGTCGACGCGGAGCCGCTTCTTCGGCGCCTCGCGGAGCAGCGCGCCGGCCATCCTCACGCCCGGGCGGGTTTCCGGCGGGCCGCAGGTGACGCGGAGGCCGGCGGCGCCGGACCGCACGAAAGGCGCGGCGGTCTCCAGGCGCCAGGGGCCGACGACGCAGTAAGCCTCGTCGGCGCCGGGCTCGAAATCGAGAACGACCTTTTCGTTCTCGCGCGGGGCGGCCTGCGCGGCGGCGGTCGCCGCGCCGGACGCATGAAGCGCCGCGGCCGCGATCCCTCGGATCCAGCGAAAGTGCATCGACGCCGCTCCGTCGCGTGCGGCGCCCCCGCATGGCGCCCCGACCCTTTAGGTCGGCCGGGGCGCGGAAACGGCGAAAATGCGCCGTTTCCGCCCGCGCGACGCCCTTAGAAGGAGCGCCGGACGAGGTTGGACAGCTGGGGCGGTCCGAGCGGGAACGTGACCGCGCGGGCGTCGAGCGTCAGCCCGAGCGGGAGCGTCCCGGCGGGGAAGCTCGACGCGAGGTGGCCGTTCACGTCCAGGAAGTAGTGGAACGGCGCGACGCCGAACGGCAGGTTGAACCAGAGAAGCGCGTCGGCGCCGAGGCCGAGGAAGGGGCCCGCGCCGAGCGGCAGGTTGGTCGCGGCGGAGACGAGGACGTACTCCTCGGCGAACGCCTGCATGGGCGCGTCGAGCGTGATCGTCACGTCGCCGACGCCCGTCGTCGTCACCGACAGGACGACGGGGGGGAACGCGAGAGGCGAAAACGCCGCCGTCGCCGAGGTCCCGAGGTTGCCCGCGCGGTCCGTGCACTCGGCGTACAGCGTGATCGGCACGCCCTGCGCTCCGCCGGGCATGAGGGCCTGGAAGAGGTCGGCGCCGGCCCAGGTCATCGGGGCCGAGCCGGGGACGCCGCCCACCGTCCAGTGGAGCGTGACCGACTGGTATTCGGGGTCGCCGTCGGTCGCCATCACGTCGCGGACGCCGACCCGCACCATGAGCGGACCGAACGGGGTCTGCGGGCCGTAGGCGGGCAACCGGAACGTCGGAGCGTCGTTATCCGCCGCGGTCGCCGACGTGTTGATGTAGATGCGGTTCTGGAACGCGCCCGACTCGCCGACCGCCGACAGATAGTCGAGGTCGCCGTCGTCGTCGACGTCGGCGAACTCGCCGTCCATGCTGCTGTCGACGAAGGCGGTGACGAAGCCGGCCTGGAAGGTGAACACGCCCGCGCCGTTGTTCAGGAAGAAGCGCTCGGCGGTGCTGAGCGCCGCCACGGCGCAGTCCCAGTCGCCGTCGGAGTCGACGTCGCCGAGCGCGGCGTCGTTGTCGTCGGAGCTCGCGTTGCCCACGACCGTGCCGACGCCGAGCGTGAAGGTCCCCGTGCCGTCGTTGACGAACGTGCCTTCGGTCAACCCGCTGACGCCGATCACGAAGACGTCGGCGTCGGAGTCGCCGTCGACGTCGCCGATTTCGTACTCGTACGTTCCCGAGCCGTCGGACGGGAGCGGCGCCTCGACGAAGAAGCCGCGCCCGTCGTTCTTGAACATCTTGCTGGGCGAACCGTCGCGGCTCACCACCATCACGTCGATGTCGAAGTCGCCGTCGACGTCGGCGACGTTGAGGTCGACGGCGGCGACGATGTTGACCGCGGGCATGCGCGCCGCCGTCTCGTTCGCGAAGTGCCCCGTGCCGTCGTTGATGAAGAGCCGCGTCTGGCCGCCGGTCCCGCCGAAGGTCGTCGCGCCGCTGTCGCTGAAGAAAAGGTCGAGATCGCCGTCAGCGTCGACGTCGGCCGCGGCGGAGGAGAACGAGTTCAGCGTGAGGACGGGGAAGTGCGTCGCGGTCACGTTGGTGAACGTCCCCGTGCCGTCGTTGAG
>DASPNK010000134.1:0-2225 GCA_035626575.1 Planctomycetota bacterium
ACCCGACGCCCGCTCCGGCGCAGCGCGGCGTCGACGGGGGTCGCTCCGCCCCCCGCGGGACGCCGTGGCGCACCGACCCCGCGCCCGCGCCGTCGCCCCGTCCGCGAGGAGAGGGCGACGCCGCGCCCCGCGGCGCGGCGCGCGATCCGCGACCCGCGGCCCCTCGGGGCACGATCACCGTTCCCGGACGGACCGACCCGTCGGACCGCGCGCCCGATTCGGGCCGCGTTCTTCCGCCGTCGGCCGGTCGCGACACGGAGCGTCCGCCGCGGACGCCGGGCAACTACGTCCACCGCGGCTGGAACCACTCGGGCGGCAAAGCCGACGGAGGCGCCGCTCCCGCGGAAGGCCGACGGCCGCCCGGCTCCGTTCGCGCCCCGTCCGGCCGGTCCGACGCGCCGCGGTTCGACGGTTCCTCGAAGGCCGCCCCGCGCGCGGCCGCGCCCGGCACGCTGAGGCCCGTCGCGTCCGCGCGGCCCTCGACGCCCGCGGGCTCGGGGGCGGTCTCGCACCGCGCGCCTGCGGCAGGCGGGGGTGCGGCGTCGTCGACGGCGTCTTCGGCGTTCGCCGCCTCGGTGTACTTCGGCGCAGGCGCCGGCGGCGGCGTCTGGGGCGCCGGCACGGCGAGCGCGATCCGGGGCGCTTGGGGTTTCGACGGCTGGATCGGTTCGCCGTGGCACGGTTGCGCGCCGTACGCCTTCGACCCGTTCTGGAGCCTCCCGCGTTGGCCCGTCCACTACGGAGGCTGGTTCGGCGGGTGCGGTCCGTGGTGGGGGCATTACGGCTTCGGCGGATGGTGCGGCTACGCCTGGCCGTCGAGCGGGTTCTTCTACGGCGGATGGTCGCATCACCGCTGGCACGTCGGGTTCGGGTTCGG
Organism: Planctomycetota bacterium; assembly: GCA_035626575.1. Classification (GTDB taxonomy): domain Bacteria; phylum Planctomycetota; family CAIWVZ01; genus DASPNK01. Next base: position 878 of record DASPNK010000134.1, read on the forward strand.
GTGCGGACCGGCCTTCTACTCCGACTGCCATTACCCCATTTACCGCTGCTACCGCTATTACCCGTATTACTACTACTCCGCGACGACCTATTACCCGGTCTACGGGACGACGTATTACGCCGACGCCCCGGCCACGACGTACGTCGACGCCTCCGACCCCTACGTCGAGTTCGTCGACGACCATTCCGCCCACGCGCCCGCGGGACCGCGGCCGGGACGTCTCGCCGATCCGCCGCTGCCCGCCGTGTTCGCCGCGTCGCTTCATCCCGACGTGCCCGCCGGGCTCGACGTCGTCGACTACCTCGGCATGGCGGAGAAGGCGTTCCGCGAAGGCCGCTATCTCGAGGCGGCCGAGGCGCTGCGCCGATCGTGGGAGGGCGCCCCGGACGATTCCACGCGGCCGCTCGAGCTCGGGTACGCGCTGTTCGCCGCGGAGCGGTACGACCTCGCCGCGGCGGCCTTCCGGGCGGCCTTCGCCACCGACGCGACGCTGGTCAAGCGGTACGACTCGGTCGCGGCGAAGTTCGGCTCTGCCGAGGCCTTCCGCGACGCGAGGCTCGCGCTCGAACGCCGCGTGGTGCGCGAGCCGACGGACTTCGACGCCCGATTCGTCTTCGCGACGGTCGCGTTCATGAACGGCGACTGGTTCGTCGCGCGCGACGCGTTCGAAGCCCTCGGCACGGCCGAGGCTTCGGCTTCGGCCTTCCGGTCGGAAGCGGAACGCCGACTGCTTTACGAGCGGCGCTGACCGCCGCCGGAACGACGGGCCGGCCGCGCCGGCGCGGCCCGTCGCGCGCGCCTCCGACGGGCGGAGGCTTCCGTCGCGCTGATAGAGTGCGACGTGCCGGAAAACCGTCCGTTCCGCTTCGCGTCTCCGCTTGCGCCCTGCGGCGACCAGCCCGCGGCCATCGACGCCCTGGTCCGTGAGATCCGGGCGGGCAGGAACCGCCTCACGCTGCTCGGGGTCACCGGGTCGGGCAAGACGTTCACCGTCGCCAAGACCGTCGAAGCGACGCAGCGGCCGGCCCTCGTGCTGGCCCCCAACAAGACGCTCGCCGCGCAGCTCTACGAAGAGTTCAAGGAGCTCTTCCCCGACAACGCCGTCGAGTACTTCGTCTCTTATTACGACTACTACCAGCCGGAGGCGTACGTGCCGACGTCGGACACGTACATCGCGAAGGACGCGTCGATCAACGACCAGATCGACCGCATGCGGCACGGCGCCACCAACTCGCTGCTGACGCGCCGCGACGTGATCATCGTGGCGTCGGTCTCGTGCATCTACGGCCTGGGCTCGCCCGACAGCTACGGCGACATGCGCGTGGAGATCCGACGCGGGGCGTCGCTC
>DASPNK010000135.1:0-2982 GCA_035626575.1 Planctomycetota bacterium
TGGATGGTGTTCTCGATCTTGCGGACGACGCCGAGGGTCGCCGACGACTCCGCCACGCTGGCCTCGAGGCCGGTGTGGCCGCGGGGGAAGCCGAGCGTCAGCACGTTGTCGAGCTTCTTCAGATCGGCGGCTTCGGCGCCGTCGACGAGGCGGAGCGGCTCGAACGGCCCGCCGCGGATCGACAGCAGCGCGAGGTCGTGGTCGTCGAGCGCGTGCACCTCGTAGGGCACCACGCGGCGCGTGGTCTCGATGCTGCGCGGCACGTTGCGGTCCGGCGCCGACGCCACGAGCGAGAGATCTCCGCGCGCGCTGTTGAAGCCGTTCTCGAACAGCGGCCGCCGGTCCTTGTCGAGGCACACCTCGCCCGCGGGCCAGGCCGCGAGGCGGAGCGAGTTCTCGTGGATGCGCAGCTCGCCGAGGGCGGCCATCGCGCACATCTCGGAATCGAACTTCCAGGGCGCGACGAGGTGCTTGTTCGTGACGAGGAGACCGTCGGCGGTCACGACGAACGCCGTGCCCCACGCCGTCGCCTCGCGCGAAGTCCACGCGTCGTCTTCCCTGGTCTCGTAGGTGAACGCCGCGTGGACGAGGAAGACCGATCGGTCGGCCTTGCGCTGGATCTCGCGGAAGCGCTCGCCCGGCGAGGCGGTCTGGCGCTTCTCGGCCTCCAGGCGCTCGGCGAGGATGCGAAGTCGGTCTTCAAGCTCCGTGCGGGTGCGGCCGACGACCTCCTCCTGGCGGGTCTCCAGCGCGTCCAGGAGGCGGCTCTGGGCCACCAGCGTTTCATTGTGAGCGTCGATGTCGCGCTTCAGCGTGGTCTGGGAGTCGCGGACCATTTCGGCCGCCAGCTGAGCGGTCTTCGCGGCGTTCTCGGCGGCGCTGCGGGAGGTCTGCTCGATGCGGGCGAATCGGGCCTCGGAGGACGCCCCGGCGCGCGTCAACGCGGCCCGGTTTTCCGCCAATTCCCCATCGAGGACGCGCTGGCGCTCGACGAGGAGCGCAAATCCCGCGGCCACGAAGAAGATGGTCGCCGCTTCGGCGGCGCGCACGGCGCGCCGAGACCCCTTCGGCTTCGGGTCGCCCGCTTCGGAAACTCCTGGTCGGCTCATGCTGGCCCGCCCCTTCGCGACGTCCCGCCCTCGTCGCTTTCTCTTCGCCGCGACCGAACTTAGGGCCGCGGGCGAGGAGTTTTCGACGCTTTGGTCGCGCTCCGACGCCTGTGTCGGGTCTTATCGACCCGCCACGGGTCCGACTTCCGCGACGCCCGGGCAGGGGGTTTGCCGTTCGGCGAGGAGGTCGGTCGCGTACTGATACGGAGAAGCGCTCCCGGCGATTGAAAACCGTAATTTCCTGTCGTCCGTTTTGCAAACGTTTCAGGAAGGTTTTCCCGCGCCGCAGGGCGGGTGAAGGGGCGGCGTCGCCGCCCCGGGCGTCAGCGCAGCGCTTCGGCGAGGAAGTCCTGGAGCATCTTCCAGGACCTGCGATCGGAGGGCTCGTGCCAGGCGATGCCGCGCGCCGGGTCGTCGCCCGCCTCCTTGACCGTAAAGCTGTGCACCGCGCCGCCGAACGTCACGAACTGCCAGTCGGCGCCGGCGGTCCGCATCTCGTTCTGGAAGGGGTCGACGCCCTTGGCGACCATGCCGTCGTCGGCGCCGTGGAAGACGATCACCTTCGCCGTCACGGCGCCCCGCGCGGCCGGGGTCGGCGTGGCGAGGTTTCCGTGGAAGCTCGCCACGCCGCGCACCCCATCGAGGCCCGCCCGGGCGCACTCGAGGGCGGCGGTTCCGCCGAAACAGTAGCCCATGACCGCCAGCTTTCCGGGCTCGACCCGGGCGTGCTTCCGGAGGACGTCCAAGCCGGCGTTCGCACGGCGTCGCATCAGCGCGCGGTCGCCGAGGTAAACGCCCGCGAGGCGCCCCGCCTCCTCATGGTCCTTGGCGAAGACTCCCTTGCCGTACATGTCGGCCGCGAAAGCGACGAATCCGAGCTTCGCCAGCTCCTCCGCCCGCCGGCGCACGTACGGCCCGTGGCCCTTCCATTCGTGCACGACCATCACGCCGGGGCGCTTCCCTTCGAGCGACCGGTCATAGGCGAGGTAGCCCTCGAGCACGACGTCGCCGTCGCGGTACTCGACCGTCTCCGTCACGATCTCCGGCGGCGCGTCGGACGCGGCGCCGAATCCGGCGGCGGCCAGCGCGGCCGCTCCGGCGACGAGCAGCATCTGCGTGGAAGTCATGGGCGCTCCTTCAGGCGTCGCGGCCTTCGCGCATCGGGATGCGGACGCCCGCGCGCGCGGCGAACGCGACGGCTTCTTCATAGCCGGCGTCGGCGTGTCGGACGACGCCCGTCCCCGGATCGGCGGCGAGGGTGCGGGCGAGCCGGCGCGCCGCGGCGTCGGTCCCGTCGGCGACGATCACCTGTCCCGCGTGGATGGAGTTGCCGATCCCGACGCCGCCGCCGTGATGGATCGACACCCAGGTCGCGCCGCACGCCGTGTTGAGGAGCGCGTTGAGCAGCGGCCAGTCGGCGACCGCGTCGGTGCCGTCTTTCATCCCCTCCGTCTCGCGGTTGGGCGAGGCCACGGAGCCGCAATCGAGATGATCGCGGCCGATGACGATCGGCGCCTTCAGCTCGCCCCGGCGGACCATGTCGTTGAGCATCAGCCCGAACTTCGCGCGGTCGCCGTAGCCGAACCAGCAGATGCGCGCGGGCAGTCCCTGGAACGCGACGCGCTCGCGCGCGAGGCGGATCCAGCGGCAGAGCGACGTCAGGTGGGAGAACTCGCGGAGGACGACCTCGTCGGTCTTCGCGATGTCCGACGGGTCGCCGGACAGCGCCACCCAGCGGAAAGGTCCGCGCCCTTCGCAGAACAGCGGGCGGATGTACTCCGGCACGAACCCCGGGATCTCGAACGCGTCGCGGCAGCCCGCGATCTCCGCCTGCCCGCGCAGGTTGTTGCCGTAATCGAAGGTCACGGCGCCG
>DASPNK010000136.1:0-6413 GCA_035626575.1 Planctomycetota bacterium
GCGTCGGTCGGCGCTCTGCGTCGGGTCATCCGGACAGGACCGCAGCGGCCCGCGCCCGGAGCGGAGCTGAGGGACGGCCCTGCTTCGCCGAACCGCGACCGACCGGAACGCGCCGCTGCGCGCGGATCGAAGACGCGCCGAGCTGCCGCGGCCGGACTCGCCGGACGTCGGAGCGCCGGTCCGCGCCGGCGAAGCCGGACGGACCGGCAGGCGTCGGGCGTCGCCGCGCGCGGGACGTTCCGGCGCCGCCGGGCGCGTTCAGAACATCACGATCGTCGTCGGCGCGGAGATCGACCGGAGGAAGCAGGGCGCGGTCGGGTCGACGACGACGAAGGCGACGGGGAAGGACAGGCCGATCAAGGCGGGGAGGTTCGGCACGGCGATCGCCGGCGTCGTCGCGCCGCCCGTCACGTCGAGAACGCCGGTGAAGTTGAAGAAGACGCCGTTGCCGGGCGTGAGCGACATCGTGAGCAGCGCGTCGGCCGCGAGCGGGACCACGCCGGCGCAGCTGCCGAGGCCGGGAGTCGTCGAGAAGGCGGCGGCGACGACGTAGGCGAAGCCCGCGTGCGCAGGCGCGACGAGCGCAAGGTTGCGCACCGTCCCGATCCTGGCGGTTCCGAGCTGCGCGATTCCCGCGTCTTCGGTCGCCGAAACGACGATCGGGACGGGCGTCGGCCCGCCGGGGTGGAACACGAGCACCGTGTAGTTGCCCGCGGGAACCTGCGCGAACGCGTTGTCGACCTGCGACCAGGTCGTCGAGAAGACGCCGCCCGCCGGAATCTGGACGACGTTCCCGGTGCAGAAGACGGGCGCGAACACCGGCAACCCGCCGGCGTCCAGCACCTGGTAGTTGCACGGCGAAGAGAGGAACACCTCGTTGGGCGTGTCGTTGGCGACCGAGACCCAGACCGTCCCGCCGAGCGGGACGACGGGCGGGCCCGCCGTGGCCGTCACCTGCGCGTGACTGAAAACGGTGACGACGGCGAGAATCAGCAGCGGGAGCGTGGTGCGAAGGCGCATGGCGAATCCGTGAAAAAACCGCGGTCGAAGTTGGCGGGACGCCCTTCCGAAAAGCAAGGGCGGCGCCGGCCCGACCGCGCCGGTCCGCACGCGGCGTCCGCGGGGGATCGTGCGGGGCCGCACGCCGAGCGAGCGGCCCCGCGACGCCGGCCGCGCCCGGGTCGGACCGCGGGCGACGGCGTCCGGCGGCGCTCAGAAGATGAAGACCTCCGTCGCTTCGGAGATCGAGCGGATCTGACACGGCGCGTTGGGGTCGTAAACGACGAACGCAGTCCAGAACGAGAGCCCGACCAGCGCGGGCAGGTTCGGAACCGTGATGGACGGCGCCGTGCTTCGGCCCGTCGCGTCGAGCGTGCCGAGGAAGTTGTTGAACACGCCGTTGCCCGGCGTGAGCGACAACGTGAGCAGCGCGTCGGCCGCCAGCGGGATCGTGCCGGCGCAGGTCACGATGCCGGGCGTCGTCGTGAACGCCGCCGCCGCGACGTAGGTGAACCCGCCGTCGCCCGGCGAGCAGAGGCCGAGATTGCGGGTCACGCCGATCTTCGCCGTCCCGAGTTGCGCGACGCCGCCCGTCGCGGCCGTCGAGATCGTGATCGGCACGTTGGTCGGGCCGCCCGGGTGATTGACCTGCACGACGTAATTGCCCGCGCCGACCGGAATGCCGAAGTCGTTGATCTGCGGCCAGGTGGTGGTGAACGTGCCGCCGGCGGCGATCGGCTGGATGATCGCGATGCAGAACGGCGTGTAGATCGCGACGCCGAAAGCGTCCTTCACGACGTACGGGCACGGCGAGCTGAGGAAGATCCCGGACGGGGTGTCGTTCGACACGCTGATCCAGATCGGGCATCCGACGGGCGCCGTCGGCGGTCCGACCGTGGCGGTGACCTGGGCGGACGCGAACGTCGCGCAAGCGACGAGAAGCGCGGCGGCCTTGTTCGAAACGTGAGACATGACAGCTCCTGCGAGGCGCGGCAGGCGTGCGGGGCGCGCCGCGCCGTCCTGCAACGGTGGCGCCGCCGCGTCGCTCCTTGAAGGCCCGTTCAGGCTTTTCGGTTGCAGGGGTCGCGACTCGACCGTCGCCGGCGCCGCGCGCCCGCGGCCGCGACGCCGGGCCGGCATGATGCGGACATGTCGTCGCCGCGTCCGGTTCCCGTGGCCCGCAACGTCGCGGAGCTTTTCCGCCTGTTCCTCCCGCAACGGGACTACGCGTATTTCGTCGAGCACGATCGCCGGCCCTTCGCGCCCGACGCCGACCGCTTCGACGCCCGCAACGCCTGGTGGCTCGCCGAGATTTCGATGCTCGCCTACGTCGACGACCCCGAGTTCGTCGAGGCGCAGCTGAAGCGCGCCGGCGCGCGCGAGGTCGCCTGCGTCGGGTTCTCCTCCAAGGCCGCGACGGCGGCGCTGATCGCCGCGTTCGACGGCTGGAACGCCGTCGTCTTCCGCGGCACGGAGGTCTACGACCCGCGCGACTGGGCGCTCGACGCCGACGTGCGGCTCGTCGACTGGCCCACCGGCGGTCGCGTGCACGGCGGCTTCGCGCGCGCTCTGGACGACGGCGGGGCCTACGCCGCGGCGGTGCAGGCCCTGTTGCGGATCGGTCGGCGCCCCGCCTGGTTCGCCGGCCATAGCCTCGGCGGCGCCTTGTCGGTCCTCGCGTCGGCGCGCCTCGCCGCGTCGACGGCGGGCGTCGCCGCGCGCGTCGTCGGCGTCGGCGCGCCGCGCATCGGCGACCGGGACTTCGCCCGATCCCTGCCCGCGTGCCGCGAAGCCTGGCGCGTCGTCAACGACCGCGATCTGATGACGGGGTTCCCGCCGCGGCCGCTGGGGTTCGTGCACTGCGGCCGGCTGCATCTCCTCGGACCGGACGGCGGGATCGTGGCGCGGCCGGCCGACGACGAGGCCGAGCTGTCGGAAGAGGGGCCGGGCGCGGCCCGATCCGATCTTCCGTCGCCCGAAGAGGGGGTGTTTTCGCCGATGGTCGACCACGCGCCGTCGACCTACGCGGTCAAGCTCTGGAACGTCACGTTGCCCGTGGAGGCGGTCGGCGCCGACGGCGGATAGGATGCGCGGCGTCGCGCGGGTCCTGGAGCGGAACGTCGCGACGTCGGAGACGGTGATGAGCTCTCGTTTCGGCGCGCACCATGCGCGTTGCGTCGCGGCCCTTATGGTCGGCCTCGCGGTTCCGTCGGCGGCGCAGAAGCCCGCCGAGTTCAAGATCAAGGACCGGCGCTGCGCCATCGACTACGTGTCGGTGCCGTCCGGTCGTCACGGCCTCGAGGAGCTGAACGTCGGCGGCTCGTGGCGCATGGGCGCCGGCGGTCCGACGACCCTCGCGGCCGATCTGCCCATCCTTTCGGGCGACCGCATCATCGCGCCGGGCGGCTATCTCCTCACGGCGCGCCGCGTCGCCGACCAGCAGGTCAACTTCGAGTTGGACCAGGCCGGCGCCGCGCTCGGCGGGTCGGGCGCCCTTCAGCTCGACTGCGAGATGACGCGTCTCCCCGAGAAGGCGAAGAAGCTCGACATCGTCTTCAACGCCGCCGGCAAAGACGAGCCGGGGATGAAGCCGGCGAAGATCGTCATGCTGTTCGCGCAGTACCAGGTGACCGCACCGGTGAAGGTCGTCGCGGCGAAGCCGGCCAAGGCGGGCGAGTGGCAGCTCGACGTCTTCACGTACCCCAAGGACGTCATCGCCAAGCGCCTCGCCGACGGCGCAGGCACGCCGATCTGCACCCTGCGTCGTCCGGACCCCGAGGACGCGAAAAAGACGTTGGCCTACAACGCGGTGATCACGAAGGACTCGGCGAAGCTCATCCCGTGGACGCCGCTCCCCGTCGGACGCGCCAACGAAGGCCAGCCGCCCGACGCCGCGAAGATCCGCGACGGCAAGGTCGAGTGGTCCGCGGCGCAGAAGCCCGTCGCGACCTGCGACCTCGAGAAAGCCGAGTTCAAGAAGAACGAAGGCCTCACGCTCCGCCTGATCTGCGGCGACCAGCTCGGGGTGCTGACCTTTCCCGATCCGCTGAAGAAGTGACGTCGCCTCGGGCCGCCGCGGCAGGCCGCAGCGGCCCGCGCCCGGAGCGCGGCGGAGGGACGGCCCTGCTTCGTCGGTCTTCCGCCCTTCCTCGTCGGCCGCAAGTCGACGATGCGGGGGCCTCCGAGGCGGTCCGTCGTCGGCCGCTCGGGAGCGCCGTCAGCGCGCGGGGTCGACGGGCGCCGCGCCGCGCCGCGTCGCCAGCAGGCGGAGCGAGAGCGTGCGGTCGGGGTGCTTCGGATGGCGTGCGTCGAACGCGATGACGCCGCCGAAAAGGTGATACGGCGGGGCGGCGGGGACGGCGACGAAGCTCACGTCGCAGGCGCGGTCGCCGTTCAGCAGGAGCGACGCGGAGAAGCGCGCCCCCGCGGCTTCCGGACCTTCCGGCGCCGGGCGTTCGTCGCGGACGAAGGAAGCGCCGTCGAGCACGAGCGAGGCGTCGATCCCCGAGAACAGCGCGGTGAGCGCCGACGGCTGGTCGACGACCGCGTCGCCGGACCGCTCGCGCAGGTCGCGGAGCGCGGGCGCTTCGCGGAAGACGTCCACCCAGCTGAACAGCCCGACGCCGAAGTCGCAGAGCGCCGCGGCCGCCTCCGCCGTCGCTTCCGGCGCGGGCCGAAGGCGCACTTCGCGCCGCTTGCCGTCGGCGCGGCGCACGCGGTCGACGTCGACGCCCATGCGGCGCGCCGCTTCGGGCGCCGCGGCGACGATCTCGGCCGCCGCGAGGAATCCGCCGCGCAACGCGTCGAACGGCGCGGTGACGCCGTTCTCCGCGAAGAGCGCGCCGTCGGCTTCGAAGGAGCGGAGGCGGAGCGTCACCCACGGCTCGCCCGCGTCGCGCGGCGCGGCCCCGTCTTCGCGGAACAGGCGCGAATGCTGAGCGCGCTGCGGGCGCGACTCCGGACGCGCGGCGCCGGCGGCGGGCGGCGCCGTCTCGAGCGCCTCGATCAGGAAGAAGCGGACCGCGTCGCGTCCGCCGTCGCGAAGGCGGAAGCCGTAGAGCGCGGCGTCGCCGACGCGGCGTTCGGCGTCGGCTTCGAAGGGAGCGAAGCCGGAGAGGAGGGCGGCGCCGGGGGCGAAGGCGTCGGCCAGTCCGTCGCCGAGATGGGCGGCGGGCGACGTCGGGCGCACGGCGACCTCGACCGGCTCGATCCAGGACGTCCGGTCGGGGTCGGCCGCGGGCGCGCGGTGCGCCGGGCGCGTGTGGGTGCACACGGTGAGCAGGGCGGCGCCGCCGAAGATCGGCGCCGCGATGAGAAGGCGTTTGAGCATCGGATTCATGGCTCCGGGCCGCGCCGGGCGGCGAGCAGACGCGCGTCGAGCCGGCGCGACGGGTCGGAGGGATGGGCGGCGACGAGCGCCGCGATGCCCGCGGCGAGGTGCAGCGGGGGAGCGGTTTCGAGCACGTAGAAGCGCAAGTCGAGCGCGCGACGGTCGTTCAACGAGACGATCGTCGGAAAGTCGGCGACGAGCGGCGCGACGGCCGCCGCCGGAAAGGGGCGGGGGAGGCGACGCACCTCGTGAAGCCGCGGATCGAGCGCGACGGCGACGCCGCCGGAGAAGAGAACGGACAGGAACGACGGCGTTTCGACGAGCTTCTCCACGGCTTCCGTCCGGAAACGCTCGAGCTCCGGGCACTGCCCGAGCGTGTCGAGGAAACCAAAGAGCGCGGAGACCACGTCGAGGACATGGTTCATCCCGTCGGGCGCGGCCGAGATCGGGCGTTTGGCCGCCATGACGGCGTCGAGCTCGGCGCGCAGCTCCGCCGCGGGCGCGAAGAAACCGCGGCGTAGAGGGTCGGCCGCGACGGTGATCACGTCGTCGCCGAGAAGGCGACCGCCCCGGTCGAAGACGGCGGCGTGGACGGCCAGCCAGTCGCCGGCGTCCGCGCGCCTCATCGAGACGGTCGCCGAGCCTTCGCTCCGCTCGGACGTGAGGACGCCGTGGCGGCGCTTCAGCCGCAGCGGCGGGGCCCCTCCGACGTCCGAGGGGATCTCGGCGGCGTCGTCCCCGGCGAGGATGCCGGTCCGCGCCGTCAGAAGGACGAAGCGGACCGCCTCCTGGTCGGGATGCGACAGGCGAAGTCCGAAAAGGACGCGGTCGCCGACGCGCCAGTCGGCGCCGGGTTCGGGCGGATCGAAGCCGTCCAGGAGCGAGGCGCCCGCCCCGAAGTCCGTCGCGAGGTCGGCCTCGAACGTCGCCTGGGAGGCGGCGCCCGCCGGAACCGCGTCGAGCACGGAGATCGCCTCGCCCGGTGCGCCGTCGCCGGCGCAGGCGGACGCCCATGCCGCCGCGGTGACGATTCCAAACCGCAATCGCCGACCCATCGCCGCGGATGATAGGCGGGCAGGAAGGG
>DASPNK010000137.1:0-4500 GCA_035626575.1 Planctomycetota bacterium
ACCACCTCGCGCACGCCGCCCGCGCCGACCTCTGCCGCCGTCTCGGCCGCGCCGCGGAGGCGCGCGCGGCTTACGCGCAAGCGCTCGACCTCGCGCGGCAGGAGCCGGAGCGGCGGTTTCTGCAGCGGCGGTTGCGAGAGCTGAACGAGGCGCATTGAGACCGTCGTCCGGCGCGCGGCGCGGCGCCGGCGGCGCCGCCGATCGCGTCAGCGGCGACGTCGCACCGGGATCGCGATCTCCGTCTCGACGATCGCCAGGTCGGGCACGATGCGGTTCACTCGATAGAACTCGAGGCACGGGACGCCGAGAACCTCGAGAGACCGGTCCTTCCGGAGCCGTCGGAAGATCTCCGCGTACGCGGCGGGGAGCGCGGCGAACGGTCCGACGCTCACGGTGAACGCAAAGAGCCCTCCGGCGAATCGCTGCCAACCCACGGTGCGGCCCGACCGGAACTCCGCCGGCACGCGCAGCGCCGCGTCGAAGCGGAGCTTCTCGGGCGCCGTGATCCCCGGCGCGTCGTGCGCGACGCCGAGGAGCACGTGCGGCGCCGGGACGTCGCGGCGTCGCGCCCACGCGACGAGGCGGTCCCACGATCCGACGGGGACGTCTTCGTAAGGCCCCGTGTGCCGGATGAACGCGAGAGACATCGGCTGCAGGGTGCGGATCACCGTGCTCGAGAGCGCCGCGGGAGGCGCGGCGTCGACGCGCTGCGGCAGCTCCTGCGCGTCGGCGGCCGGCAGGCGGCCTCGCGCGCGGAACTCCCGCGGCGAGACGCCGAAGCGGCGACGGAAGGCGCGGCTGAAGGTCTCATGGCACGGGAACCCGCAGCTCAACGCGACATCGAGGACGCCGTCGTCGAGCAGGATCAGCCTCAGCGCCGCCCTCTCGAGACGCAGCCGCGCCGCGTAGCGCCCGGGAGTCTCCCCCATCGCGCCGACGAATCGCCGCGCGAAGTGCGCCTGCGAGTAGCCCGCGACCGCCGCGAGCGCGCCCGCGGAGAGATCGCCGTCGAGGTGCGCCTGGACGTAGGTCAACACCCTGGTCAACGCGGCGGAGTCCATGGCGAAGTCGACGGCTCCGAACGCGGCGCTTCAGCCGCCTGCGCCCGCGGCGCCGCGCACCGCGACCACGGCGCCCGCGTAGACCGCCGCCAGTTTCGTGAGCAGCGAGACGGCCGCGAGGACGGCGATCTTCGGGGTGAGCCCCGCCGCGACGAGGATCGCGACGTCGACCGCGGCGTAGGTCGCCCACACGATCAACGCCGCCTTCACCGCGAGTTGCGCGTCTCCCCATCCGGCCACCCACCATCCCGCGAGAAACATCAGCGGAATACCCGCGACGATGCTGCAGTACGGCGCGGCGACCTTGATGTGCTCCCGGTAGAACTCTTCCGGGTGTCCGCGGTTGATCAGGTGCCCGTACACGACCATGTAGAGCACGCTGACGACGACGTTGACCACCAGGACCAGCAGGCCCACGCCCGCCAACGATGCGAGCCGAACGAACGTCATGACGCCTCCTCGCGCATCCTGTCGAGATCGGTCTCCACAGCTGCGGGGTCGATCCTAGCGGAGGCCGGAAGCGTTTCTTGACGTTTCCTGCGCAGGACGACGGCGCCCGCCGGGACGCGATCGGTCGACGGCTTCCGTCGGGACGGCGGTCGCCGGTTCCGCTCCGCTACACGCCGTCCGGCGGCGCGAGCGAATAGCTCGTGCTTCGTCCGCCTCCGGCGCCGGCGACGAGGACGCGGCGCCGCACCAGCTCCTGGATATCGCGCAGCGCGGTGTCGTGAGAGCATTTCACGAGCTTCGCGTACTTGGACGTCGTCAAAGCGCCTTCGAAGTCCTCCAGCAGCCGGTTGAGGACCGACGTCTGGCGCGCGTTCACCGGAACGCCGCGCAGCAGGCTCCAGACGCGGCCTTTGGCGAGAACGGCGTGAAGCACGCTTTCGGCGGAGTCGATGGCGCGTTCCAGGCAGCGCAGGAACCAGCCGAGCCATGGAGTGATGTCCGTGTCGCCGCGCTGCGACGCTTCAAGGACCAGGTAGTAGTCCTTGCGCTCCGCCTCGATCTGCGCCGACATGCTGTAGAACCGTTCCGTCGTCCCGTCGGACCGCGCGAGCGCGAGATCGGCGATGGTGCGCGCGAGACGGCCGTTGCCGTCGTCGAACGGGTGGATGGTGACGAACCAGAAGTGCGCGACGCCCGCCTTGAGCACGGCGTCCTCCGGCTGCGAGCTGTTGAACCAGTCGAGGAACCGGAGCATTTCGAACTCGACGCGCGCCGCGTCCGGCGCCTCGAAATGGACGCGTTCCTTCCCGAGCGGCCCGGACACGACCTGCATCGGGCCGCGTTCCCCGTCCCGCCATCGCCCGACGGAGATGGAGTGCATGCCGCTGCGCGCGGTCGGAAACAAAGCCGCGTGCCACCGGAACAGCCGTTCTTTGGTGAGCGGACGCGCGACGTCGGTCGTCGCGTCCAGCATCACCTCGACGAACCCCTCCACGTTTCGGCTCGGCGTCGGAAGTCCCGCCACGTCGAGCCCGAGGCGGCGCCGGATCGAGGAGCGCACTTCGGCGGCGTCGAGCCGCTCGCCTTCGATCGCGGAGGACTTCACGATCTCATGCGTCAGGGCGCTCACGTTCGCTTGGGTCCGGAGGTCGAACCCAAAGGCCTCCATCCTGCCCAGGAGCCGACCCTGCTTATTTCGAACGGAGGCCAGGGAGGCGCTCAGGGCGCCGGAATCCCAAGTCAGGGCGGGCCAAGCCTCTTGTTGGTGGATATAGGGCACGGGCGTCGATTCTAAGCCCGATTCGACGCACCTCAATTGATTCGACGCACTCCATGCGTCGAATACTCCTTGTGGCCCGTCAGGCGCAACCCGCCCTCCAGACGTCGCCCCCCGCGACGCCGGCGATCCTCGACGCCTGATCGACCCTCGCGTTCGACGCTTAACGGTCGACGCCGGCGGCCGATCCTGATCGCTCGCGGCGGTGCGCCTGAACGTCGCTGAAAGCCGGCGCCGATTCGACCGGCGTCAGCAGCGTCGACGACGACGGCCAGGCGCCGCCGCCGGTGGAGATCGTGGTGAGGAACCCGGCATCTCCCGGGAGCGCGATCAGCGACTCCGGCGCATCGGCGCCGTCCGCGGCGAAGACGTGCTCGAGCGTCCAGTCTCGACCGTCGTCGACGGACGACAGCAGCGCGGGTCGCCGGTCTCGAACCCGATCCGCAGCGCGCAGATCCGCGTCCAATGACAGGAGCGCGAACAGCCGCCCCTCGTCGGTACGAAGCAGGGTCCTGCACTGAAGGTCGACCGCTCCCGACAACGGGAAAACTTCGGGGGCGCGCCGGAGCCGCGGGTCCAACCGCACCAGCCCGTTCCCTTCGAGGAGGTCCGACCCGAAAACGAGGCGGTCTCCCGACTCGACGCATGCGGTGAATCCGCTCATCGAAGCGAGCGCCGGAACCCGGCGGCCGTTCGGGCCGAGCAGATACAGGCGTTGCTCGTTGGCGAGGTCGCCGGTCGTGACCGCAACGCGCCCGTCGGCCAGCGGCTTCACGAGGTGAAGGTGCCGCGCACGCTCGAACGACGCGACCGTCGAGAACCGCGCGCCGCCGTCCAGACTCCGGTAAAGGTGCGCGCAACGCGCGCCTGGGAACACGCCGTACTCCCCGACCCACAGCACGCCGTCGCGATCCCAGCCGATCGTGGACTGCCGCACGAAGGAGCGCTCGTCGCTGAGCCGCAGAACCGTCGTGACGGAGCGGCCGCGGACCCGCAGCAAGACTCCGGTCCCCTCGAAGGATGCGAAGAGGTCCCCGTCGGGCCCGACGGCGAGGCAAGCCGCGGGCGGCGCCGGCTGCGGCGCGAGCGCGGCGCAGCTTGCGCCAGGCGGCCCCGTTCCAGATGGCGGCCGGATCTTCGTAGAGCACGTTGCCGAGGTGCAGGTCCGTCGGCTCGCAGCAGGCGAACACGTCCCCGGTGTACAGAACATTGAAGTTCTGCAGCACGAACCAGCAGGCGGGCCCGGTTCGCAGCGTCGGCGCCGGCTCGCGAAGCGGAGCCGCGATGAACGGCATGCGCCCGAAGTCGGTCATGATCAGCGTGAGTCCGATCTCCCTCGCCGTCTGCGCGCAGCGATCCAGCACGGCGTCCACGGCCGCGGCGCCGTACAGGTCGTAGGGATCCTCTTCCGGCGTCGGCTTCACATGGTGCCGCAGCCTGCAGGACGACGCCGTCGACCTCCATCTCGCGCGCGAAACGCAGGAACGCCGGCAGGTGCTCGAGGTTGGACGCCAAGACGACGGCGCTCATCGAGTAGAGGACGCCGTCCCATGCGCGGCGCCGCGCCTCCCGGACGGCGGCGAGATGCGCCGCGACGGTCTCGAAGCGCGCCCCCAGGCGAATCCGCTCGTACACCTCGGGGAGATGGCAATCCACCGAGACGTTCAGATGGTCGAGCGCGCGTCGGGCGCGGCGGTAGAGCTCCTCCGTCAG
>DASPNK010000138.1:0-3502 GCA_035626575.1 Planctomycetota bacterium
TCATGCCGCCCCGCCATCAGGCGGGCGTGGAGACGTACACGTCGCGGCTGGCCGCGGCACTCGCCGCGCGGCACGCGACCGCCGTGTTCGCCGCCGACGACGATCCGGCGCGGACGCCGGGATCCGTCTCCGAGCGCGACGGCGGCGGGTACCCCGTGATCGAGGTCGCAGAGCCGAGACGCACGGATCGGCCGTCGGACACCTGGCGTTCGCCGCGGGCCGAAGCGGCGTTCGAGGCGACGCTGCGCCGGTTCCGACCCGACGTCGTCCACTTCCAGAACCTGAGGTTTCTCGGGTTCGAGCTTCCGTCGCTGGCGCGGCGCGCCGGCGCGCGGACGCTGGCGACGCTCCACGACCACTGGTTGATCTGCGCCCGCGACGGGCAGCTGGTGGACGCGTCGGGCGCCCTGTGCGCGGGCCCCGCCCCCGCGAAATGCGCCGCGTGCCTCACGGGCTACCGGTGGGGCCTGTCGCCCGCGGAGGCGCGGGCCGCGCGGGTCGCCGCCCGCTTCAAGGCGCGCTTCGGCCCCGATTTGACGCCGACGCTGCGACGCGGGGCGCTTTGGTTGCGGCGCCTTCGCGCCGGGGGCGCAAGACCTTCGCCTGATACACTCCCCGCGGTCGAAGCGCGAAGCGCCGCTCTCCTGCGGGTTTTCGATGCGATAGACCTGTTCACGGCGCCGTCGGCCTTCGTCGCGACCGTTCACGTCGCGGCGGGCCTGCCCCCCGCCAGGATCGTGCGGCTGCCGTACGGAATGGACCCGCCCCGGCGGACGAGCCCGATCTCGCGCCCCGGGTCGCCGCTCCGTATCGGCTACTTCGGCACGGTGACCCCCCACAAAGGACCGGATCTGTTGATCGACGCCTTCTCGGCTCTGCCGCCCGGCGCGGCGACGCTCGACGTCCACGGACGCGACGACCAGCGCCCCGAGTTTTCGGGTCCGCTGAAGCGTCGCGGCCGCGCGCTCGGCGTCCGGTTCCACGGCGCCTACCGGCCCGAGGAGGCGGGCGACCTCCTCGCCGGGGTCGACGTCGTCGTGGCCCCGTCGCGCTGGCAGGAGAACTTCCCGCTGGCGGTGCTCGAGGCCCGGGCGGCGGGCCGCGCGGCGGTCGTCGCCGAAACCGGCGGCCTCCGCGAGATGGTGCGCGACCGCGTCGACGGGCTCTTGTTCCGTCCCGGCGACGCGGTCGACCTCGCGCGCGCCCTGCGCGAGCTGCTGGACGACCGCGAGGCCGTCGCGCGCTACGCCGCCGCGGCGCCGCGCCCGGCGACGACGGCGGAGCACGTCGCGACGCTCGAACGCCTGTACGCCGGCGGGCCTTCCGCGGAGGAGGGCGCCCCGTGAAGTGGAACGGCGTCGACGTCTCGCCGGAAATGCTCGCCCGCTACAAGGACGAGAACGAGGCGCGGGTCCGCGACGCGGCGCGCGCAGGCCGCGAGGTCATCGACGGGCTCCCGCTCAAACTGACGCTCGAGCTGACCGCCGACTGCAACCTCTATTGCCGGCATTGCGAGTTCCCCGAGCCCCGCGAGCAGGGGCGCGAGAAGAACTACCGCATGGAGACGCCGCTCAGGGACTACCGGAACCTCGTGGTCCCGGCGCTGTTCCCCCAGGTGCGCGTGGTCAATCTGACCGTGGTGGGCGAGCCGTTGATGGTCCCGTACCTCGACGAGGTGCTGAAGGACTGCGCGGAATACCAGGTCAAGCTCGACATCAACACGAACGGCATGCTCCTCGACGAGGCGATGATCCGCCGCGTCGGCCCGCATACGGGCGGGATGATCATCTCGTTCGACGGCGGCGTGCGCCGCACGTTCAACCGCGTGCGGACGGGCGGCGACTTCAACGTCATCACCCGCAACATGGCGCTGTTCGACCGCTGGCGCCGCTTCGAGCTCGCGCCGGACGCGTTCTTCCCCGGCCTCTACATGGCCTGCACGCTGCTCCGCGACAACATCGAGGAGCTGCCGACGATGGTCGAGATCGCGCACCTGCTGCGCGTCGACCAGCTGCGCGGCGCGTGGATGATCGCGTTCAACGACCGCCTCAAGCCCGCGTCGTGCCTCAACCATCGCGCGCTGACGAACAAGTGCCTCCGCCTCGCGCGTCGGCGCGCCGAAGAGCTCGGGGTGGCGGTGCAGTTGCCCGCCGAACTGGAGGGCGTCTCCGAGGCGGAGATCGACGCGGTCGAAGTCCGTCTTCCGGAGCTGCCGGACGGGCCGCTGCCGCATCTGCGCGAGTTGCTCGCGGCGCGCGACGCCGACGAGGCGACGTGGCGCGAAGCGTTGCGTCGCACGACCGAACGGCGCCCGCGCGGCGCGTCGGCGACGCCGGTCGCGCCCGTCCCGGTCGTCGCGCCGGGCGAGACGTTCATTCCGCTGACGCAGGTCGGCGGGCTCACGACGCTGTCGGACGGTCTGCGGCAGTCCCCGGAGGAGCGCCGCGTGCAGGCGGCGGGCGTCGGGTTGCCGGCCGCGGAGCCCGCGCCCGTCGAGGCCGACGACGGCCGGCCGCGATACACCTGCAAGTTCCTCTGGAACGAGCTGTTCATCGGCGTGTCGGGCGACGTCACGCCCTGCTGCACTCAAGGCCGCCCGGTCGTCGGCAACCTGCACGAGACGCCGATCGAGAAGATCTGGAACGGCCCGATGATGACCGAGATGCGCCGCCGGCTGCTGGAAGGCGATCCGGTCGACTGCTGCCGGGACTGCAACTACAACACGCAGCTCGGCAAGGGCGCCTACAAGGAGGAGACCTGGTTCCCGAAGCTCGACCGCAAGCTCTGAGCGCGTCCGCCGCGGAGGTCGGCGGCGCCTCGCGTTAACCTCCGACGCCTGCGCCGATGAACGTCCCCGCGCCGATCCGCGTCGTCTTCGCCGTGCACGGCTTTCCGCCGGAATGCGTCGGCGGCACCGAGTCCTGCGTCCTCGCGACGGCGAAGACGCTGCGCGCGCTCGGGCACGAGGTCGTCGTCGTCGCCGGGTCGCCTTCGCCGACCGCGCCGGCGTCGACCGAGCGCGGCGAGATGGAGGGCGTCCCGGTCTACCGGCTGCACCGCGATGCGCTCGACGTCGACCATTGGTCGAAGTCGGACGACCCCGAGATCGAAGCGTCGTGGCGTCGCCTTCTGCGGGAGCTGCGGCCGGACGTCGTTCACGTCCATCATTGGATCCGCCTCACGCGCCGTCTCGTCCTGGCGGCGGCGGCCGAAGGCGTGCCGGCGGTCGTCACGCTGCACGACTCCGGCGCGACCTGCCCGCGCGCCTTCCGGGTGCGCGACGACGCCTCGTGCGAGCGGCCGGTCGGCCCGACGTCGTGCGTCGACTGCGCGCCGAGGCTCGCCGGCGTCTCCGACGCCGACGCGGTCGACGAGCTTGCGGCGTTCGCGGAGGACTTCCGCCGCGAGCTGGGGGCGGCGCGGACGCTGATCGCGCCGAGCGCGGCTCACGCCGCCTTCCTCGCGCCGCATCTCGGGGCCGCCGCGGCGAAGCTCCGCACGC
>DASPNK010000139.1:0-4934 GCA_035626575.1 Planctomycetota bacterium
CGACCTTCGAGCAGTACCACGCGCTCTTCCACGAAGTGTCGAAGAACCCGGCGCTCCTCGACGAAGGCATCCACGGCGACCCCGAACAGACGTCCCTCGACCAGCTCCGCAGCCGCGCGCTCGCGCTCCTCGCGCCGCGTCGCGAGGCGGCGCTCCGCGCGCTCAAGGACGAATACGCGATCGCGCTCAATCACAAGCGCGCGACCAACTACCTGCCCAACATCGCCGCCGCGGCGATCCAGGGGCGCGTGAAGACGCTCCTCATCGAAGACGGCAAGCCGATGCCGGGCGTCCTCGACCGCGCGACCGGCGCCGTCCGCAAGGAGGACGCGCCGGGCGCGGGCGACCTCCTGGACGACGTCGGCGAGCTGGTGCTCGGCGCGGGCGGCGACGTGTTCGTTCTGCCGCGGGCGATGATGCCGACCGACGTCGGCGTCGCCGCCATCTACCGCTACTGAGCTTCGAGAGCGTCCACCCAACGGGCGAGCACCAGGCGCCCGAGGCGGAAGTGGATCGCCGGCTGGCGGCGATCCGCGTGGAGCGAGCCGGCGTAGGCGGCCGTCGCGGCGTCGAACGCGCCGACCTTTTCCAGCGACCGGCCCAGCAGGTTCAACACCTTCGGGCTCTGCGCCGCGGCGCCGCTCACCTGCTGGAGATGCTCCGCGGCGAGCGCGAAGTCCCGCCGCAGGTAGGCGTGACGCCCGAGGAAAAGCCTGGGGAAGCCGAGCTTCGGGACCGCGCGTTCGAGGCGCTTGAGGAGCGGGATCCGCGCGTCGACGCGCGGCGGCGGCCGCTCCACGTCGACGTGGAGGCCGGCGGCGAGGGCGCGGAGCACCGACTTCTTCAGGGCGGGATCCTTCAGCGCGCGGCGCTCGATCGCTTCGACGTACACCTCGAGCGCGGCGAGGTCGCGGCGCCCGCCGACCACGGCGTACTCCGCGGCGAGCGTGCGCAGCACGGTCGGAGTCGTGACGCCGAGCGCGCGGCAACGCTCCGCCGCGGCGGCGAGCTCCGGACCCGCGGCGACGCCGTCGAGCGCCAGCATCCACGCCTCCGCGGCGTCGACCGCGGCCTCGCGTTCGCCCGCCGCGGTCGCCTCGGCGACGAGTCGCTCGGCTTCGGACGCGGCGCGCCGAAGCCGATCCCGCGCGATCAGCTCGCGCACGCGGCGGAGCTTCTCGGGGACGGACGCGCGACGGAGGAACGGGATCACGCGCGCTCCGCCGACGCCGTCTCGGCGCGCTTGAGCGTCGCCGCGCCGCGCAGGAAGCGCTTGAGCACCTCGGCCGGAAGCTCCGGGGCGAGCCCGAGGGGGCCGGCCGCGGGGTCGGCGAGACGCGCCCGCTCCTCGAGGAAAAACGCGCCGTTCCAGGCGACGTCGGCGGCGGCGGCGAAGTCGGCCGCGGCGCCGACCGGGTCGCCCTCGACGACGCGGCACAGTCCGCGGACGTAGTGGCCGAGGGCGAACGCGCCGTGGGCGCGCAGCGCGCGGTCGACGAGGGCGAACGCGGTCGACGTGCGGCCGAGCTTCAGCGCGACGAACGCCTGCAACGCCTCGTTGCGGGCGCCCGGCTCGAGGTCCGCGGCGGCCGTGAACTCCGCGAGCGCGCCGGCCAGGTCGCCCGCGGCGAGCAACGCTTCGCCGTAGGCGGAGCGGTAGCGGACGTTGCGCGGCGAAAGCTCCGCCGCGATCTGCAGATGGCGTCGCGCCATCGCCAGTTCCGCACCGTCAGGCATCGGGAAACCTCGGTTCGAGCGCCGCCCGCGACGTCGCCCCGGGGGAAAGCCATAGAACCCGCCGCGACTTCTTTCTCATCGCCGCGTCGTAGTTTACGGCCCGCGAAGGCGAAACGAGGGCGTCGGCGACCGGGAGGCGACGGCGGCCCCGAAAAGGCCCTCGACGCGGTAGTCCACCCGCAGGTGCTTGACGCCCCAGACCGCGGCGCTGACGGCCCACGTCTTCGGCAGGGCGTCCCAGGCCAGGGCGTCGAGCCCCGGCCCTTCCGCCGAAACCGCGTCGGACCGCACCGCGCGCCACGACAAAGCGCCGTCGGGGCGCGCCGAAAGGCCGCCGTCGCCGCGCCCCGCGTCGCTCTCGTAGACCAGCTTCATGGAATCGCCGCCGTGCGCGAAGCGGAACGTGACGCGGTAGCGCGGCGCCGGAAACGGCGGACGGAACGCCAGGGTCGGCGTCTCGCCCACCGTGAGGACGCCGGGCGCCTCGACGATGCGGATGGACGGCAACGCGCGCTCCACCGCAAGCGCGCCGGTCGGACGCACTCCGTCGAAACGCACGCTCTCCACCCGCCGGCCCGCCCACAGTTCGAGCCCGGACGGCGCGACGGCGATCCACTCGCCGGTCTCGCCGAGCGGATCCGCCTGGCCGACCTCGACGCGGACGGCGCCGGCCTCGTCGACCAGTTCCCACGTCGCCTGCCGCGTTCCGCCCGACGGTTCGCCGGGGAAACGCACGGCGGCGACGGCTCGGAGCGGCGGCCGACCGTCGGCGACGTACCGCCCCGGCGCCGCAGGGTCGGGCGCGAAGGCGACGGTCGACGGCGCAACGGGGAGGTCGGCGCCCCGCCGCACGAACCGGCCGTCGGCGCCCTTCTCGAGCACGCGCACGACGCGCGGCTCGCCGCGGGCGAGATCTTCAAGCGCGTCGGGGTCGAACCGCACGAGATGGCGCACGACGAAGGGCCGTTCGTGAAACACGCGCGAAGCGGCCCACGGCCAGCCCGCGCCGATCAGCCCGACCGCCGACGCGGCGCCGATCGACGCGTCGCCGTCGATCACCGCCGTGACGCCTCCCGGCGCGGCGAGCGCTTCGACCTCGCCGACGCGGCGGCGGACCTCCGCCGCGGCGGACAGCTCGACGCGGGCGACGTGGAGGTTGTAATCCGCGGCGAGGAGCACGAGCGGAAGGAGGAGCAGGGCGGCGCGCCGGAGGCCTCCGCGTGCCGCGGGCTCGAGGGCGAAGGCCGTCGCCGCCGCGACCACCGTCATGCCTGCGTAGCCGAGCCGCGACGTCAGGAACGAGGCGTCGTCGGAGGACAGCCACGTGACGGGCGCCAGCGTGACGGCGACGAGCGCGGCGCAGACGAGCACGCCGAGAAACGTCCGGCTTCGACCGTGGAGCATCGACGCAAGCACCGGCGCCGCGCACGCCGCCGCCAGGAGACGCGACGCCCGCGCGACGGACTCCGGACCGCCGCGCCCGAGGGCCTGCAACGCGCGCACGGAGAACGGCGCCGCGTCCGCGAACTCCGGCGCCTGGTTCCACGGCGCCAGGAGCCGCCCGATCTGCGCGGGGAGCCCCCGGAGGATCTGCAGCGACGCCGGCCGCTCGACCGGGTACGACGCGCCGAATCCGACGAGCCGGGCCCGCCAGACCCAGACGGCGCCCAGCGCCGCGAGCGCGAACGCGACGCGGCGCACGAGCCCGCGACGCGCGACGGACGGCGCCGCGGCGACGACGGCGACGACCGCCGCCGGCGCGAAGGCGAGCGCGGTCTCCTTGGCGCCGACCGCGGCGGCGAACGCGAGGGCGGCGGCGACGTCGTACGCGAGCGCGACGCGGCCGGAGCGCTCGGCGCCGCGGATCGCCGCGCAGGCCGCCGCGAGCATCAGCGCCGTCGACATCAGGTCGCCGCCCGCGGCGATCCAGGTGATCGCCTGGTGCGCGCCGGGGTGCAACGCGAACCAACCCGCGGCCGCCGCGGCGGCCGCGTCCCCGACCAGCCGCGCGAGCAGCCGATAGAGCAGCCACGCGGCGGCGGCGTGCCAGAGAAGCTGCCCGGCCCGAAAAAGGAAGGGATCGGCGCGCCCGCCGCCGATCGCGAGCAACGTCGACCACCAGAGCGACGCGACGGGGCGCGAGAGGTAGCTGTCGGCCGCGCGCGAAAGGCGATCGGACTCGGCGACCGGGGCTTCGAGCGCGCCCGGCGCGGCCTCCGCCGCCGTCGTCGGCGCCGCGCCGTCGAGCGCGGGCGGGTTCGACGCGAGGCCCGCGGCGTACGGCGCCCCCGGGATCACGCTGTAATCGTCGAGCTGAAACGCGAGGCGCAGCGTCCACGCATAAGGCGCGGTCGCCGCGAGGAGCACCAGCAGGCCTCCGACGGCGGAGGCGCGCCGCGTCGGGCGAAGATCGTTCATCGCGGTCTTCGCCTCGGGAGACGGGACGTCAGTTGAACGTCAACGCATGGACGTTCGAGGTGACCGGCGCTTCGTCGGGCGCGAGAGGGAGGAACACGGCCTGCAGCCACACGGTGAGGCCCGTGAGCCCCGACGGCACCCAGAAGAACGTGTCGAGCTGCCCGGACGGCGGGATCGCCGCGGCGCCGGGGGGATAGATCACGAGGAACGACGGCGAGGTCGCGTTGAGGGAGAGCGTGCCGATGCCCGGATAGAAGAGCGGGCTCACGGCGACGTCGGCCGCGAGGGCGAACGCTTCGCCGGGGCCGCCGGTCAGGCGGATGAACGCGAGCGTGCCCGGCGTGGTCCCGCCCATCGTCGTCACCTGCGTCGTGCTCGACGGGTAGGCGTCCAGCTCGAGGTCGTCCAGCGTCCATCCGCCGAGCTCGAGGCCCGCGTCGGTCTCGAGTTCGAACCGCAGGCGCACGTTCGCCTGGTTGTCGGCGCTCGGAAGTCGGATCACGTGATGCGCCCATGCGGCGTCGACGTGATGCGCGAGGCCGCCCGAGGTCGCCGCGTTCTGCCAGACGGTGCTCCACGGCCCGCCGGCGATGCTGACGCGGATGCGCGCCTGGTCGTACGTCCCGTCCTCCACCGACAGCCAGCGGCGGTAGCTGAGCGTGACGCCGGTCTTGCCGGTGCAGTTCACGACGGGCGACGTGAGGTGGTTGCGCAGCGACGGCTTGTAGAGGCCGTCCCAGTTGGAGGCCGGCACGAGGTCGTTGCCCCAGCATTTCACG
>DASPNK010000140.1:0-19105 GCA_035626575.1 Planctomycetota bacterium
ATCCCGCATCTCGGGCGCGCGTTCACCGCGCCCGCCGTCGTCGACGGGCTCGCCGTGCTGCGCGACCTCGATCGGCGCCGCGAACATCCGTTTCTCCGCGCGCATCCGGTCGTCGCCGTCGACGTGACGCACGCGGGGCCCGCCGACGCCGCGGAACTCGTGCTCGTGCTGCGGCAGGGCGCGGCCGTCGACTGGGGCGTCGCGGCGTCCGATCCGCTCGCGGTGCTGGAGCCCGCCGTCGATCGCAAGCTGGACGCGCTCGGCGACGTCGAAGCCGCCTACCCGGGGCTGCGCGGCGTGACGCGCATCAACGTGGTGTCGTCGACGCCCTACGTGCGGTCCGGGAGCTGAGCGCGCCGTGACGCGTGAGGAGGGAAGAGCGGCGGTCGCGCCGCCCGCGGACAATCGTCTCGTCACGCGTTTCGTGATGGGCTTCGCCGCGATTTCGTGCGCGGCGTCGCTCGCGCCGCTGGTCGCCGTCGACGTCTTCGGGCGCCGGGCGCCGGCCGGTTTCGGCCGCGATGCGAGCCTCGCCTGCTACCTCGCCGCGCTGCTGCTGTGGGCGGGCGCGGTGCTGCCCGGCGGGTTCGCCCGCGACCGCGGCGCGCGGCTGACGCCGTGGTGGGCGCTGATCGCGTTCGCGGGCATGTTCGCCGCCGTGCCCGCGGTGGTCGCGGCGTACGTCTCCGGCGTCGCGGCGCCCGATCTCGCCGGCCTCGCGGCGATCCCCGCGACGGTCGCCGGCGCGGCGCTGCTCCTGCGCGCCGCGCTCGGCGCGCGCGCGCCCTTCGTGATCGTCGCGCTCACCGGGCTCCTGCTGGTCGCGGCGCCGGGCGTCGTCTTCGTCTGCGACATGCTGGGCGCGCGGCCGCCGGGCCTCGCATGGCTCGACGCGACTCCCGCGGTCGCGGCCTGGCGCGGCGCGACGCGGCGCGGGCCGGTGCATGCGACGCCGTGGATGATCGCCGCCGCGGCGACGTGGGCGGCGGCGCCGTTCGTCGCGCGGCGCGCGCGCGCGAAGGCGTCGTCGACGCCCGCGTCGGTCGCCGTCTCGGTCGTCGCCGTCGTCGCCCTCGTCGCGCCCGCGTTCTCCGCGGGAGGCGCTTTCGCCGCAACGTCGACCATCGACGCCGGCGCGTCGGCCGACGCGCCGACGTTCGCCGCTCCGCTCGGGCCGTGGACGCGCGCCGGCGCGCGCACCCCGGTCGTGATGTCCGCGACGGGCGGCGAAGGCGCGACGACCGTGGCGCTGCGCACCGAGGTCCGACTCGTCCCCGCGGACGGCGCCGAACACGCGTGGACGGCGACGCCGCGCGCGGACGACGTCGACTTCGAGGTGACGCGCGCGGGCGCGACCGTGCGGCGCCCGCTGCCGTTCGCGGCGGCGGATCCGGCGCGGCTTCTCGTCGCCGTCGGCGCGGGCGTCGACGCCGGAGCGGTGCGCGCGGCGGCGGCGGCCGCCGGCCGCCCGCTCGAAGTCGTCGCGTTGAGCGCGGAGGCGTCGCGTCCCGAGGAGATCTGCGCGCGCTTCGGCCCCGCGGCCTACGAATCCTTCGACGTGCTCGCGTTGCTCGAGCCCGCGTCGGACGCCCCCGCAGCAAGCGCGCGTCGCGCGGCCGTCGAGCGTTACGCGGCGCTCGGCGGGACGGCGGCGTGGGTCGGCGGCGGTTCGGCGCCCGCGCGCCCTTTCGGCCAGGGCCGGCTGGCGCGGGCACGCGACGCTTCGGAGATCGCGGCCGCGGCCGCGCCGCGCAGGCGCTCCGACCCGTTCGACGCGACCCTGCTCAGCCTCTTCGCGCGACCCGACTGGCAGCGGCTCGACCTTACGAAGCTGACGTGGTTCCTGCTCGCGTACCACGCGGCGTTCGTCGCGGCCTTCCTCCTTCCGTGGCGCCTCGACGGCCACAAGACGTCCGCCGTGTACCTCGCGTCGGTCGGATTCACTCTCGCCGCGACGGCGTTCGGAGCGCGCGCGGTGCTGCGTTGCTTTTTCCTGCGCGACAACCAGGTCTACACGCAGGCGTTCACTCTGGCGACTTTCGACGGCGCGGGCGATACCAGGCGACACGTGCTCCGGCAGTATCGGTGCTTCGCGTCGATGAGCGGCGAGGAGCGCGACCTGCCGATTCCGCCGGGTCGGGACGTGGTCGTCTACCGCGATCCGTCGCGGCCCGCGCACGTGTTCGACGAAACGCCGGGATCGGAGGGCCTCGCCGACGCGCCGCTCGACCGCCGCCGCGCCAAGGTGCTGATGCGCGAGGACGTGACGGGGCCGCCGCCGCTCCGGCTCGAGGCCGACGCGGTCGACGGGGCGCGGCGCCTCCGTCTGCGTCCGGAAGCGGCCGCGGAGGATCCGACGCGGCTGCGCCTCGCCGCGCCGAGGGCGGCCTGGGTGCTGGAGCCTGACGGCCGGGTGACGCCCGGGCGTCCGGACGGCGACGGGTACGTCTTCGACGGCGGCCCCCGGACCGGCGACGACCTTCCGGCGGAGGTGCGCGCGCTGCTCGGCCGCTATGCCTCCGGGTTCGACGGCGCGCCGCCCCCCGGGCCGCGGGCGGTGTTTCTCGTGGACGGGGCCGCTCGCCTCGACGGGACGGAGGGGTACTTCCACGTGGAAGACCGAGGCGCCGCCCTCGTCTTCGAGCTTCCGTAAGCGACGTGCCGCGCGGGCCCGCGCGGGGTTGATGGAGGGAGGGTCGCTGGTATCGTCCGCGTCCCGCTTCGCCGCCCGACCGGGTCTCGAAGCCGCGCGCCGCGCGCGAAGGGCCGTCGAACGCGCCCCCGGGACCCCCACGACGATGAAGACGACTTACCTCGCAAAGCCCGGCCACGACATCGCCAAATGGCGTCTCGTCGACGCGTCCGACCGGGTGCTCGGTCGCATGGCCTCCAAGGTGGCCATGATGCTCATGGGCAAGCACCGGGCGCAGTACACGCCGCATGTCGACACGGGCGACTTCGTCGTCGTCGTGAACGCCGAGCGCGTCAAACTCACCGGCAAGAAGGCGGCCTCCAAGGTGTACCGCCACCACACCGGTCACATCGGCGGCCTCGTCGAGCGTCCCTTCAAGGAGATGATCGTCGAGAAGCCCGAAGAGGTCGTCGAGCTCGCGGTGCGCCGCATGCTCCCGAAGACCAAGCTCGGGCGCCGGATGTTCTCCAAGTTGAAGGTTTATCGCGGCGGTCAGCACCCGCACGCGGCGCAGAAGCCGGAACCGACGGCGGTCTGACGGAGAGTTGATCGTGTCGACGAACTACGTGTGGGGCGTCGGTCGGCGCAAGTCGTCCACCGCGCGCGTGCGGATCCGCCCGGGCGCGGGAACCTTCCTGGTGAACGGCAAGGAGATGAACGTCTTCTTTCCGACGCCCGAGTGCCAGCTCAGCGCGACCGCGCCTCTCCGCGCCGCGGAGCGCGTCAACAAGTTCGACGTGATCTGCAACGTCGACGGCGGCGGCATCACCGGCCAGTCCGGCGCCGTGGCGATGGGCCTCGCCCGCGCCCTCATCACCGTCGAGCCGACCCTCGGCCCGGTCCTCCGCTCCGGCGGCCACCTCACGCGCGACGCGCGCATGAAGGAACGCAAGAAGTACGGCAAGGCCGGCGCGCGGCGCGCGTTCCAGTTCTCGAAGAGATAAGAAAATTCCGCCGCGCTCGCGCGGCGGCGGCTTTCTGATTCCGCGCCGCTCGCGGCGCGGCGGCTCTTTGGTTCCGCTCCGCTCGCGGAGCGGCGGCGCGATGACGCGGCTGCGCCGCGACGAACTTCGAAGACCACCGGGGGAGCGGTGGTCTGTCGCTTGCTGATTCCGCCGCGCTCGCGCGGCGGCGGCTCTTTGGTTCCGCTCCGCGCGCGGAGCGGCGGACTGATGATGCGGCTGGCGCCGCGACGGGCTTTGGAGACCGCCGGAAGTCCGGTGGTCTTGCTTTTTGATTCCGCCGCGCTCGCGCGGCGGCGGCTTTCTGATTCCGCGCCACTCGCGGCGCGGCGGCTTGATGACGCGGCTGCGCCGCGACGGGCCTCGAAGACCACCGGGGTTCCGGCGGTCTTTCGCTTTCAGATTCCGCTCCGCTTGCGGAGCGGCGGTTTTGCGACGCGGCTGCGCCGCGACGAGCGTTGAAGACCACCGGGACGTCGGTGGTCATTCGCTATCCGATTCCGCCCGCGCGCGGCGGCTCCTTTATGCGGGTGGGCCGCGACGGGCGTCGACGGCCGCCAGGACTTTCGCAGGGCGGCGATCGAGCGCGTCAACCGCCGTCGGGGCGGGTCGTGGCGCGGGAAGCGGCGGCTTCCGGGGCTTCCGTGGGCGCGAGCGGGACCGCGGCCAAGGCGAGGCCGTCGGGTTCGCGGCCGGCTTTGAGGACGCGGGAGATCTTCCAGGTCGCGAGGTCGATGGCGGCGACACGGTCCGCGTTGACGCAGGCGACGAACGCCTCGGCGCCGTCGGGCGCGATCACGAGGCCGACGGGGCCCGCGCTCGGACCGAGCGCGCCGCCGAAGAAGCGCTCGTCGGTGTCGTCGACGACGGTGAAGTCGACGGAAATACGGCGCACTCCTTTGCGCTCCTTCACGGAGTAGACGGCGACCTCGCTCGCCTTCGCCATCGACACCAGCATGTGCGCGCCGTCGGGCGTGGGTTGCACGCGGATCGGGAAGCCCGGCGCGGGGAGCGTCGCGAGCTTCGTCAGCGTGCGGGCGTCGAAGACGGACAACGTGTCGCCCTGGCGGTCGCCCGCCCACACTTCCCGGCCGTCGACGGTGACGGCGACGCCTTCCGGCTGCTTTCCGGCCTTCGCCATGCCGACGACGACTCCGCGCTCGAGGTCGATCGCGGTGATCGAGTCCGAGAGCATGTCGGCGGTGAACGCCCGCCCCGTCGCGGGTGAGAGCGCGACCATGTGCGAGATCTTCCCCTTGAGCGGGACGGAGGCGACCTCGCGACCGTCGGCGGCGTCGACGACTTTCAGCGACTGCGTCCCTTCCGACGTCACGTACAGCCGCGTGCCTCCGGGCGAGACGACGATGCCGTGGGGTCGCGACCATCCGTCGTAGGTCCAGACGTCGACGACCTTGCGATCGACGAGGTCGAGCACGCTCAACGACCTGCCCGGCTTGCCGTGCGGACCGTAGTTGCACACGTACGCCCGCCGCCCGTCCGGCGACGTCGCGACCTCGTGCGGTCCTTCTCCCGTCGGCAGCGTCGCCAGCGTCTCGCCCGTCGCGCGATCCAGCAGCGACGCCGTGTTCTCCGCCTTGTTGAGCACGATCAGGACGTCGCGGGCGGCGGCCGCCTGCTGAGGGACGACGACGGACCCGAGGAAGACGAAGACGGCGGAGAGCAAGCGTGGTCTCGACATCGGGGCCTCCGTGAAACCGACGGCGTACGGTCGGTGAATGACCACGGCTCCGTCGTCGGCCGCGGGAGCGTCGTCGACCGTCACCTGGACCGTTCCGCATCCATTTCCGCCGCCGCCGCAGCGAGGGTCGAGGGCGCGGGGGTCGTGACGCGGCGACGTTGCTCGCCTTCGGCGTCGGCGACGACGAGGCGTTGGGGCGCGTCGAGGTGGCGCCAGGGGCTACCCGTCGCGAATCCGGCGTTGAGCGACCAGCGCAGCTCGTATTCGCCGGGCTCGACGACCGCGATGCGCGTCGCCTCCGTGCCCGGCGCGACGCCGCCGACGAAGACGTCCTCGTCCGTCGTCGCGCCTTCGGAGTCGACGACGCGTTTCAGAGCCGCGGTGAGCGCGTAACCCGTCGGCGTCGCGGGCGCCTTGCCGTCGTAGACGACGACGAGCAGCGGTCCCGGGCGGCCCTCCATCGTCAGTTCGGCTCCGTGGACGCCGCGGAAGAACGCCGGCCGACAGCCGGGCAACCCCGCTCGGAGGTCGATCGGGGTCACGGTCACGAACCGGACCTCGCCTTTGATGAGCGGGACGACGGTCGTCGACCGCGGCGGAGGCGCGGCGACGGGCGTGAACGAACGCCAGGCGGAGCCGTCGCGGACCGCGAGGCCGGGCGTCGCCGCGAACCCCAGTTCGTCGGTCCCCCGCAACCGGTTGAATCGGAGGATTCCGCGCGCGTCCGCCGCGGCGAGGCGCGGGTCGACGACGTCCGCATGGGCGCACACCTCGAGTCCTTCGATCCACGGCGGGGGCGGCACGGGAAGCTCCGGAACCGGAACCAGCCGCAGCGCCCAGATTCCCGGCGGCACGGCGTCGAAGGCGAAGGCGCCGTCGCGCGTCCAGGTCGTCGGCTTCAGGCGAGCAGGAGCTCCGTGCGTCGCCGTCGATGAGAAGAGCGCGACGCGGAACCCCCACGCGACGTTTCCGTCGGCGGGAGGAATCTCGGCCGGAAAGAGAACACGGCCCGCCACGCGGCCCGCTCGCGGCGCGACGAGCCGGACGTCCTGCACGTCCGCTTCGAAACGTTCCTTCGCTTCGACGTGACCGGGAGCGGTCGCCGTCAGGTCGAAGGCGAAGCCGCGGCGCCGCGCGAAGGAGACCGACAACGTGAATCGGCCGTCGGCGTCGGTCACGACGGTCTTCGGTCCGCCGTCGGAGTCGATTCCGGTCGCGGGAGCTTCCGCCTCCCGGGATTTGAGGCGCGACGTCGGGCGCTGTGCTTCTTCAGCTTCTTCAGGTCGAGGTTCCCCAAAGGGACCGTAAGTCATCACGCGCACATCCGCGCCTTCGACGGGCATTCCGCGCTCGTCGACGACGATCCCGCGCACTTCCCACGGAGACTTCGCGCTCTCGGAGACCTTCGACGCCGGATTCTCGCCGCGCCAGGGGGACGCGCCGATCGGCGTCGCCGGGCGCTCGTTGCGGATCGCCGGCGCCGCCTCCGCCTCCGTAGCCGAAGGCTCCCCGGGTTCCGTTGCGCCCGCAGCCTCCGTCGGCCGAGGTCCCGCGGCGGGCGGCCGCAGCAGGTACACCCCGCCGCCGAGCAGCGCGATCACTCCGCAGGCCGCGATCCACCGGAACATGACGGGATCGTACACCTCGGCCGCCGACGTCGAGGCGGGCGTCGCAGGCGGGCGCCGCTGCGGTCCGGAATTCCGCTGGGAGCACAGCGACGATGTCGACGCCCGGCTTCGTCGACCGTCGGCGCCGGGAACGCGGAGCGCCGTCCCGAGGGCGCAGCGCAGCCCGAGGACGCGTCCGCATCGCCGACGTGCAGCGGCCTCGACACGGCGGAAGGCCGACGAAGCAGGGCCGTCCCTCCGCTTCGCTTCGGGCGCGGGCCGCTGCGGTCCTTCCGGCGGGCGGCGATGGACTCTTCAGCGCGCGGCCGCTTCACCGCGCGCGAGTGCGCTCTCAAGTTCGGCGGCCGTGCACATCGGCAGGTCGACCGAGCCGCTCGTCTCCATGGCGTGCACGCGCCGCGACGCCGTCACGTCGACCGAAACTCCGGGCCGACGGCCGTGAACCAGACGCAGGCGGACCTCGTGCGCCCCGGCGTCGTCGAGGCGCAGGTTCACCTTCCGGTCACCCTCGCCAAGGTCCGCCATCAAGGTGTCGTCAAGCGGCGCGTCCGCCTCGGAGGGCGCGACCGGCTCGGCGACGACGGTCAGGTCCCAAGGGTCGGAAACGTCCGGCGCGGGCGCGTCGAAGCGCACGTGAAGCGTCGGCCGCCGCACGCCGGGGCGTTTGTGATCTCCGTGCCGAACGCCGAGGAACCGCGTCGACCGGTACTCGGAATGGCGCATCAGCACGTCGACGGTCTCCAGCAGTTCCAGGTCGAGACGTGCCGACCACGGCGTCTCCGTCCGCGCCCACGCGCTGCCGTCGCACCGAACCCATGCCGACCAGTCTTCATCGTCCATGGGGGCGTCGCGAGAGTCGACGACTGCGACGGTTGCGGCGCGCAGGCCGGAGAGGTTCACGGCCGCAAGACGGGGGTCCTGCGTCCCCTCTCCTGCGGTCACCAGGAAATCGTCGATCAGCGCTCGCGCGGGTAATGCGGACGGCCGGCGCACCAGCTGGAGTGACCAACGACCCGGAAGGATCTGCGGGAACTGGAACTCATGGCCCGGCGCCCGCGCGAACGTGACCAGCGTCGACTCGAGCGGGACCGGGGCGGCCGCCGCGGGGACCGACGGCTCGGCGGGGGACAACCTCAGCTGGAAGCCGGGCCGTCCGCGCCGCCCTTGCCGGAGCTCGTCGCGAACCTCCGTGAGCGCACCGGTGACGCGTGCGGAGCGCCGCATGGTGACCGAAGAATCGCTTCCGGTCGGAGGCGGCGTGATGACGAGGGGCGCGAGATCCGGTCCTCCGACCAAGAGGCGCGCTTCCTCCCTTCCGCCGTCTGCGGCGACGGTGCACGCCAGCGGAACGCCGGCGGGAACCGTCACGCTCCGGTCATCGAGGTCCCAGCCGTTCGCCCCATGCGCTTCGCGCTTCTTGACGAGCGCCGCACGGACTTCGAGCGGCGCGCCGCGTTCGTCGAAGAAGGACACGAGGAAACGCATCGTCGGCGCGCGTTCCCCGGCGCGGTATTCGCCGGAAGACACGGGGTCGCCCTTCGGGAGCGGCAACTCCACGGGGAACGGCCTCCGCGCGAGCGACGCGACCATGACGTCGTCACGCGCATCGTCGACGACGTTCGGCGTCGCGGCGTCTCGGCTCGCGCGCGCCGGCCACCTTTCGGCGGCGACGTGAGCGATCGCATCGTCGGGTTCCTCCGTCTCGGCGCCGGGCGGCCGATCGCCGTACAAGTCGACCACCGCCGCAATTCCCGCCGCGGACGCGGCGAGGACGAGCGCGGCGACCGCATGTCGCGGGGCGTCGAACGCGAGGCGCGGCATGCTCGATGGAACGGAAGCCGACCTTGAAGGTTCAGTTCGGCCCGCGTCTCGACGACGCGCGCGCAGGAACCGCGGCGCCGTCGGTCCGTCAACGACGGTCGTCGCCCGTGAGGCGGCGGAGCTTCTCGCGGACGGGATCGCCTTCCGGCATCGGGAACTCGACCGCGGCGCCGGCGAGCGTGTCGACGTCGGCGGTCGCGATCCGCGCGAGCTCGAGCGCGACGTCGGGATCGCGTCGGTCGTACGCGATCAATCGCACGACGTGCGGTCCCGGGTCGTCGAGCAGGAAAACGGCCCCTCGGTCGCCGTTGTGGACTTCGCGCTCGAGCGCCGGGTCCGGCGGCAGGCCGTTCCATCGCGGAGCGCCGGGCGCCGCGATCAAGCGCAGTTTCCAGGGAAACGGGAAGGAGGGAGCCACTCGCGTGAAGCGGAGGCGAAGCGGCGTTCGCGGTTCGGCGCGGAGACGGCGCTCGCCGCCGTCGACGTGTTCCGCGACGACCGTCCGATGCGTCGGGCTCCGAAACAGGACGTCGACCGGGGCCGCATGACCGAACCCCAGCGTCCTTTCGGAAACGTGGCGCCACGAAGACGACCAATCTCCGCCGGCAGGCCGGATCTGGGCGTCGACATGCGCAGGCCCGCCGTCGGCTGCGATCACCTCGATCGACGTGCAGCGCACGTCCGAAAGATCGACGGCGGCGAGGCGCGTGTCGTCGGCTTCGCCGCCCGCCGGCGCCTCGACGCTCTTCACCGCGACTCGTTCCGAGGCTGCAGCGCCTTGTCCCACGATGACGACGAGATTCCAACGACCCGCGGGAATGCGTGGGAAATCGAACACGCCGTCGACTCGGAGCGACGACGTCCAAGGCGCGCCGTCGGCGTCGGTCGCGGGAACCTCGCCCGGCGGCGCCGGATCGAGGCGAAAGGCGACGTCGACGGCGCGTCCCCGGCGGCGCTTCGGCAGCAGCTCGGGCGGAAGACCCGCGGCGCGCCCGCGGACACGGGAGGCGCGGCGCAGCGTCACTCGGAGGACGTTTCCGTCGGCGGGCAGCGCTGCCAGAGCGGGGACATGACCGGAAGCGATCACCGCCAGCCTCG
Source organism: Planctomycetota bacterium (assembly GCA_035626575.1). GTDB lineage: Bacteria > Planctomycetota > CAIWVZ01 > DASPNK01. The sequence goes on from DASPNK010000140.1 coordinate 9,901, forward strand.
CCGCACTCCGGGCGCCAAGCGGGAGCCGGATCGTGAGGGATGCGTCGGAGCGCACGTCCGTCCAGCGGTGACCGCTGACGCATCCGTGACGCCGCAAAGGGGCGTCGGCATTCAGCAGCGCCACGAAGGTGTCGATCGGGACCCCGCGTTCGTCGGCGATCTCGACGCCGAGGATGTCGGAGAGCTCCGCGCCGTCCGGCGGTCGGTACTCCTTGAAGTAGCGGCAGTCTGCGTCAGCCTCTTCAGGCGGCAACTCGACGGCGAACGGGTCGACGACGCGCGGCTGCGTTTCGGGGATCGGAGGCGTCGGGACCGGCGACGTCTCGACGTCGTCGGGCTGCGGCTCGTTCTCGAGCGCCGCGATGAAGACGACGCGTTCGTCGTCCGGCACGGTCCGCGCGTCGGAGGCGGCGCGTCGCGGCGCGGAGGACGGATCGAATTGCGCGGCGATCGCGGCGAGCCAAAGCAGCGCGCCGGCGAGAACGATCGCGCGTCGCGCGGCCGTCGAGAATCTCCGGCGGGGAGCGGCGCGCAGCATGTCGCCGAGAACGACGGCGGCGCGCCCGCGGTTCAAACATGCCGTCGGGCGGCGTTTCGGCGGGCAAGCCGCGCCGGCTCGTCGGGGCCGGCGAAAGCTCCGCGAAAGCAGGTTCGTCGCTCCGCGTCGCGGGGCGTGCGAACCTGCGCTCCTGCCTTTCTCAGGCGCAGGCGACGCGTTCGGAGCCGAGGATGCGGCCGAGATGGTCGACCAGCTCCTCGGAGATCGTCACGCGGTACTGGTCGCCGGTCTGCACCTGGACCTCGCCGAAGCCGGGCGTGACGAGGCGGATGATGACCGGCGCCGGGCCCGGGTGTTTCTTCAGCGTCTGCTTGACCGCGGAGACGTGCATGTCGAGATCTTCGCCGGCGTCGAGCTTCACCAGCACGCGGTCCGACAGCACGAACTTCGCGCGGCCGCCGTCGATGACCTCTTCGATGCGCACGCTCGGGATCTCGCGGCGCTTGTCGACCTGGCCGCGCAGAAAGACGACGCGGTCGACCGCCGCCTTCTGCGAAAGGTCGAGGTACAGCTTGGGCGGGATCACGGCCTCCACCGTGCCGGTGAAGTCCTCGATTTCGACGATGCCCATCTTCTGGCCCGCGCTGGGGCCGTTCTTGATGACCACCGCGCGCGCCTTGCGGACGAGGCCGCCCAGCACGACCGGCGCGCGGTCGTCGAGCTGCGCAAGCTTCTTGACGGTGGCCGACGCGTAGCGCTGAAGCTCGGCGCGCCAGCGGTTGAGCGGGTGTCCGGTGAGGAAGAACCCGAGCGCGTCTTTCTCGTGCTGCAGCTTCACGTCGTCGGCGAACTCGGGCAGGTCGCGGAGGCCGCCCGCGGTCGCGGTCGACGTCGCGGGCTCGTCGTCGAAGTCGCCGAACAGGGACGCCTGGCCGGATTTCCGGTCGCGCGCGGCGGCGGCGCCGACGGCGAGCGCGTCTTCGAGCGCGGCGATCTTCTGCGCGCGGTTCCCGGGCAGCGCGTCGAGCGCGCCGGCGTAGGTCATCGCCTCGAGCGCCGCCTTGTTCATGCCGACGTGCGCGCAACGTTCGCAGAGGTCGAAGACGGACTTGTACGGCCCGTTCTTCTCGCGCTCCGCCGACACGTGGTCGAGGAGGCCGACGCCGAGGCCCTTGACGGCTCCGAGCCCGTAGCGCACGGCGCCGCCCTCCACCGAGAAGCGCGCCTCGGAGCGGTTGACGTCGGGCGGCAGCAGCTCGAGCCCCATCGCGCGCAGCTCTTCGACGTACTCCACCGTCTTGTCGATGGACAGCATTTCGCAGGTCAGCAGCGCCGCCATGAACTCGACGGGATGGTTCGCCTTGAGCCACGCGGTCTGATAAGTCACGAGCGCGTAGGCGGCGGAGTGCGACTTGTTGAAGCCGTAGCCGGCGAAGTACTCGATGTCGGCGAAGATCTCCGCCGCGGTCGCCTCCGGCACGCCGTTCTTCGCCGCGCCCTGCACGAACTTGTCCTTGAATTTCGCCAGAATCTCGGGCTTCTTCTTGCCCATCGCCTTGCGCAGCACGTCGGCCTCGGTGAGCGAGAAGCCCGCGAGGACGTTCGCGATGCGCATGACCTGCTCCTGGTAGAGGATCCCGCCGAGGGTCTCCTTCAGGATCGGCTCCAGCAGCGGGTGCTTGTAGGTCACCGGCTCCTGGCCGTGCTTGCGCTTCACGTAGGAGTCGACCATGCCGGAGCCCAGCGGGCCGGGGCGGTAGAGCGCGAGGATGGCGACGAGATCCTCGAAGCGGTCGGGCTTCATCCGCTTCAGAAGGTCGATCATCCCGTCGGACTCGAGCTGGAAGACGCCGGCCGCGCGGCCTTCCTGCAGCATGCGGTACGTCGGCGCGTCGTCGAGCGGCAGCCGGTCGACGTCCAGCTCGAGGCCCTTGGATTTCCGCAGGTAGCGCAGCGCGTAGTCGATGATCGTGAGCGTGCGCAGCCCGAGGAAGTCCATCTTCAGGATGCCGACGTCCTCGAGCACGTCCATCGTCCACTGGGTGACGACGTCGTCGCCGGTCTTGCACAGAGGCACGCGGTCGACCAGCGGCACGTCGGTGATGACGACGCCGGCCGCGTGCGTCGACATGTTGCGCGCGCAGCCTTCGAGCTTCAGCGCGATGTCGAAAAGGCGTTTGACCGCGTCGCTCTCCTGGTAGACGCGCTTCACCTCCTCGTCGCCGGCGAGCGCCGAACTCAGCGTGTCCTTGGGGCCGTTGGGGATCTTTTTCGAGATGCGGTCGACCTCGGCCAGCGGGATCTCCAGCACGCGCCCGACGTCGCGGATGACCGCGCGCGCCTTCAACGTGCCGAAGGTGACGATCTGGGCGACGCGGTCGGCGCCGTACTTCCGCACGACGTAGTCGATCACCTCCTGCCGCCGTTCGAAGCAAAAGTCGGTGTCGATATCGGGCATCGAAATGCGTTCGGCGTTGAGGAAACGCTCGAACAGCAGGTCGTACTTGAGCGGATCGAGCCGCGTGATGCCGAGCGCGTACGCCACGAGCGAGCCGGCCGCCGACCCGCGGCCGGGGCCGACCGGGATGCCCTTCTCCCGCGCGTAGCGGATGAAGTCGGAGACGATGAGAAAGTAGTCGACGAAGCCGGTCTTGACGATGACGTCGGTCTCGTACGCGAGTCGCTTCTCGATCTCCGGCGTGATCGCCGGATAGAGGGCGCGCACGCCTTCGTCGCAGAGGCGGCGGAAGAGCGCCTCGGGCGTCTCCGGCGCGGGCGTCTCGAACGTCGGGAGGAAGCGGTTGCCGAGCTTCATCTCCACCGCGCAGCGGTCGGCGATCTCGCGCGTGGCGGTCAGCGCGTCGACGTCGTCCGGGAACTTCTCCAGCATCTGCGCGGTGGTTTTGAACCAGAGGTCGCGCGTCGCCATCTTGTAGCGGTCGGGTTCGCGCACGAGCGATCCGGTGCCGATGCAGAGGGCGACGTCCTGCACCTCCCAGTCGGACGCCTCGAGGTAGTGGATGTCGTTGGTGGCCACCGTGCGCGCGCCGACGACCTTCGCGATCTCGCGCAGCGCCTTCGTCGACTGCTCCTGCTCGGGCATGCCGTGGTTCATCAGCTCCAGGTAGAAGTTCTCCTTCCCGAACATCTCCTGGTACTCGCGGACGATCTTCTCGGCCGCCTCGACCTGGCCGGCGAGGATGGCCTGGTTCGCCTCGCCCGCGAGGCAGCCGGAGAGCGCGATCAGCCCGCGCCCGTGCCGGCGGATCAGCTCGCGGTCGATGCGCGGCTTCCGGTAGAAACCTTCGAGGTAGGCGTAGGAGGAGAGCTTCACCAGGTTGGCGAACCCCTCCTCGGTCTCGCACAGCAGGGTGAGGTGGAACGTCTCGCGCCGTCGACGCCCGGGCTCCTCCGACCGCGCCCGGTCGAAGCGCGACGCGGCGGCGACGTAGGTCTCGATGCCGAGGATCGGCTTGACGCCGCGCTCCTTGCACTCCTTGTAGAAATGGACCGCGCCGAAGAGGTTGCCGTGGTCGGTGAGCGCGATGGCGTCCTGCCCCGCCTCCTTCACGCGGTCGAGCAGAGGTTCGAGCCGGCAGGCGCCGTCCAGCAGGGAGTAGTCGGTGTGGACGTGCAGATGCACGAAATCCCGGTCTTGGAGGACGGCCGTCGGCATCAGGAACTCCCGGCGCTCTGAGGACGCAAAGCGGCGAGGATCATCGCAGGCGCCTCCGGGCCGGTCAAACGCCGCCCGCGGTCCGCGCGGCGCTTGCCTCGCGCGCGGGCGAAGCGGATAAAGGCGGGCCCCTGCGGCGCGAGATCTGCTCATGCCCCTTCGTCGTCCCGTGGTCGGTCCGGTTCTCCTCGCCGCGGCCCTCGCCTCCGTCGCCGCGCTCGGAGGCTGCTCTTCAGGCGGCGCGTCCGGAAGCAGCCCCGCCGGGGCGCGCTCCCGCGAGGCGACGTCCTCCGCGACGCCGCGCGCCGCGTCGTCCGGCGGCTCGCTGTGGGACCGCCTCGACCGCGCCCACGCCGAGCGTCAGTCTCCGAAGGAATCCGGATTCGTCGGCGAAGCCGACGGAGCGTCGCAGGTGGCGCCCGACGTCCGCGCGCGGCTCGAAGGCTGGTGGCGCGCCTACGCGACGCACGCCTCCGATTGGCCCGCGCTCAAGGCGCAGTGGCTCGCCGCGCCGCCGCCCGCCCCCGCGCTTCTCGCGGAGAACCTGCTGCGCGCCCACGTCTTCGCCTGGGACGCGGGCGATCGCCGCGAATACGAGCGTTCGCGCCGCGAACTTGCGGCGATGCCGGAAATCGCCGCGCCCCTTCTGGTCGAAGGTCTCGCCCAGCGGGCGGGCGACGCGGTCGTTCGGAACCACGCGGCCGAACTGCTCGGCGCCATGGGGCCGTCGGCGCTCCCCGCGATCACGCGCGGCCTCGAGAACGCGACGCCCCGCGGCCGTTGGGACCTCGTACGCGCCGTCGCGCGCATGAAGGATCCGGGCACCACCGACTTCCTCACGTCCGTGCTGTTCGCGCCCGGCGCCTACGAGCCGCGGATGGAGGCGGTGAAGGGCCTCGCCGAGAACGGCGACCCTCGCGCCTACGACGCCGTCGTCCGCGCGCTGCAGGACGGGGATCCGTCGGTCCGCAAGTTCGCGGCGCGCTACGTGGCCGGCTTCGGCCGCGACGAAGCGGCGCCGGCGCTCGTCGCGTGCATGGAGCTCTGCGAGCGTGAGCGCGACCGGGAGGGGGTCGAGGAGGCCCATGTCGCGCTGCGCAAGGTGACGGGCGTCGACTGCGTCCCCGAGTCGGGCGCCTGGCGCGCGCGGCTCGCGTCGCGGAGTCGCGCGCGATGAGCGCCGAGGAGTGGGAGAAGAAGGCGCCGGGCCCCGCCGACGCCTGCGTCGTCTGCGGCTCGAAGCTGGCGACCGGCGCCGCCTACGTGGCGCGGCTCGTCATGCGCGACGGCGCGCTGGTGCGCGAAGACCTCTGCGAGGGCTGCGCGGCGGCGGCGGCCGCGAGCGACGCTTTCTCGGCGTGGCGCGGCCGCCGCGCGGCGCCCCGCGGGCCCGCGGCGCGGCGCCTGGACTTCGAGACGCTGGTCGAGCTGTTCCCGCGTCTCGACGGCCGCGAGGACGAGGCTTCCCGCCGCCTGAAATGGGTGGTCGGCCTCCTGCTTCTCCGCAAGAAGCTGCTTCAGCAGCTTTCCCGCGAGACGGCCGACGGCGTCGAAACGTTGACCGTCCGGCTCCGCCACGACGACCGGGTCTTCACGCTGGTCGACCCGAAGATGGACGAGGCGCAGACCGCCGCGCTCAACGACGACCTCGCGCGCCTCTTCGACCTCGTCCCGACCCGCGCGGCGAAATAACGGCGTCGGACAGGGCCGCGCCGGCCCGCGCCGGAGCGCAGCGTCGCACTGCCGCGACCGGACTTTCCTGACGATGGAGCGCCGGTCCGCGCCGGCGAAGCCGGACTGACTGGCACGGGGGCGGTGTTCGACGCCGTGGCGGAAGTCGCGATCGGCGATGCCGGTTCGTCGCGCTCCGCGCGCGCGAACCGGCGCCCCGACGTCCGTGAAGTCCGTCGTCGGACCGCCTCGCGTCGGTTCCTCCGGACAGGACCGCGGCGGTCGCGCGCCCGCGCGTCAGCGGAGCTTCGGACCGAACGCGAGGTCGCCGGCGTCGCCGAGGCCGGGGACGATGTAGCCGCGCGCGTCGAGCTCGTCGTCGGCGGAGCAGAGGACGACGCGGCAGTTCGGGATCTCGCGTTCGAGGCGCTCCGCCGTGGCGCGGTAGCCGATGACGCCCGCGATGAAGGTGCGGCGCGGCGAGCCAGCGGCGTGCATCAGACGCGGGTGGATCTTCAGCAGCGTGGACCCGGTCGCGATCATCGGGTCGGCGTAGATAAGCGTGCGATCGGCGGTCGACGAAAACGCGGTGTAGCCGAGGTCGACCTCGAGGCCCGCCCCGGCCTCGAGCACGGCGCCTTCGCGGCGCGCGGCGCCGATCACCATGGTCGGGCTGTCGGGGAACACTTCGAGCATGCCGTCCCACAGCGGAAGGCTCGCCCGCAGGATGGTCACCAGCACAGGCGTTTCGGCGAGCACCGGCTCGCGGCGCTCCCCGAGCGGGGTCCGGCAGACGCGGTCGCCCACGTCCAGCTCGGACGCGATTTCGTAGGCGAGGAAGGCGCCGAGGCGGCGCATCGCGTCGCGGAAGCGGTGGGGATCGGACTGCAGGTCGATCGACCGTACGGTCGCCAGCAGACGGCCGACGACCGGATTGCGCTCTTCGTCGAGGACGCGCGGCATGACGGCCTCCCTTCGACGCGCGACGGCGCGGCGCGGACGCGCCGCGCGCCGGGTCAACCTCCCGCGCCGGCGCCGCCCACGAGGACCTCGCGCACGCCGCTCGGCGTGTGCGGGCCGACCACGCCGCGGGCGTGCAGCTTTTCGATGACCGCCGCCGCTTCGACGAACCGGATGCCCAACTCGCGCTGAAGGAGCGACGGCGAGCACCGTTGGTCGGCGACGACCGTCTCCGCGGCACGACGCACCAGCGTCTCGAAATCGTCGGCGTCGCCCGCCGCCGATTTCGACGCGGTCGCCGACGCCGCGGCGGGCGGCGTCGCGGTCCGGGCGCGCGGAGTCGCCCGCGGCTCTCGCGTCGGGGGCGGCGGCGTATCGACGGCGCCGGGTTCGACGGTCTCCGCCTCGACCTCCGTCGCGTCCTGTGCGGGGACGTCGGCCACGGCGGCGTCGGACGTCTCGTCGTCCGGCTCCGTGCGTGCGCCGAACGCATCTTCGGCGAGCGGCGCGGCGGCCGCGGCGTCGGGCTCGACGGCGCGGCGAGGCTTCGACGCGCGGCGGCGCCGGCGCGGGGGCGTCTCCGCATCGGCCGCCTCGGCGGCGTCGACGGACGCGGTCGCGTCCTCGGCGACCTTCGAGGAGTCCTCGACGTCGACGTCCGCGAACAGCCCGCCCTGGGCCGTCTCCGAGGGCGTCTCATCGTCGACGACCTCCTCGGTCTCCGCGACCTCGGCGTCGTCGGCCAGCGCGCGGAACGGCTCGCCGGTGCGCCCGCCGACGGCGTGCGGCTCGAACCGCGGCGGCGGCGGCGCCTCGATCGCCGCGGCGAGCGCTTCGCTCGAAGCGGGCGCGGTCGTCAGGCGATCCGAAGGCTCGTCGCCGGCGGGGGACTCCGGTTCCGAGTCGTCGTCGTCGAACGGGAGCGTGCGCGGCGGAGGCGCGAACAGCGGGCGCTCCTCTTCGCGGGGCGGCGCGTCGTCGACCGACTCGACGGCGTCGTCGAGCGACTCGCGCTCGTCGACGGTCGCCGAAGCCGCGACCGAGGCTTCGGCCACGGAGGCCGTCGGCGGCGCCGCGTAGAGATCTTCGTCGTCCTCGACGTCGATCACGCCGACGCCGAACGGCTCCGGCGCCCGCTCCGCGCCGTGCGTCGCCGCGACCGCGGCCGGCGCCGTCGCGGACGCCGCGCGCACCCATCCGACAGGTTCCGGCGCGCTCGCACCGACGGGCGCCGGCGCCTCCTCGTCGACCAGGTTCTCAAGAACGCGGCGGCGGCGCGGGGGAGGCGGCGGCTCCTCGTCTTCGAGAGCCGGGACGAAGGTCGCCTCTTCGTCTTCGCGGGCGGCGTCGTCGATCGACGTCCCGTCCGGCGTCGGCGCCAGCTCGGCGTCGGCCCCGAAGAGATCGCGCTCGCCGGCGCCGATCGGATTCGGGAGGCCGAGACCTTCGTCGACAGCCGGCGGCGGAACTTCGGCGACCGCCGCCGGACGCCGGGCCTGCTGCAGGCGCGCGAGCACGATCGCGGGATCTTCGTCGGCCGGCGCGCCGAGCCCGAGCGTCTTGTGGATGAAGTAGAGCGCGAAGAGGAACGCCGCGCCGTATGCGACGAACCCGGCGGCCGCGCCCCATCCGAGCCGGACGGTCGTGAATTCGGCGAGGCGTCGACCGGCGAAGCCGCCCCAGGTGACGTCGTCGGCGGAGGCGCCCTGAATCAGCGTCAGCAGCCCCGCGGCGGGGAGCGCGACCAACGCCGAAGCGATCAGCAGCTGCAACGGCCGGCGCGGCGCGCGCGCGACGGCCACCCACCAGGCGGACATCACCGCGGCCGCCGCCGCCGCCGCGAGCGTGAGCGGTACGCCCAGCGCGCGGGCGACGCCCGCCGTTTCACCCCGCCGGAACCCGAGGAAGACGAACACCAGCGTCGTGATCGACGCGAGGAAGAGGAGCCACGGCACGACCAGCGGCGCGCGCGGGGCGGCGGGGTGAGGACGGTTGCCGGCGTTCATGACGTCGTCTCCGACACGGGGGACGCATGGTCCCGGGACACGATAAACCCGCCGCCGACGCGGCGCCCGGGCGGTATGCGCGTCGACGCGCTCACGCTTCGGCGGCGGCCTCGCCCTGCGCCGATCGACCCCGGATCTGATGCCATTGTTCGTGGGTGATGAGGATGTCCCGCGGCTTGCTGCCGTTGGGACCCGAGATGTAGCCCAGCTCGGTCATCCGGTCGACGATGCGGCTGGCCCGGGCGTACCCGAGCTGCAGGTGGCGCTGGAGCCACGACGCGCTGGCCTGCTTGGTCTCCAGCACCATCTCCACCGCCTCGGCGAACTTCTCGTCTTCCTCTTCGCCGCCGTCGTCCGCGTTGCGCATCTCGCCGGCGCCCACCTGCATGAGCT
>DASPNK010000141.1:0-10568 GCA_035626575.1 Planctomycetota bacterium
GAGCGCGGCGCCACGACGAGCAAGCTGCGCGTGCTGGGCGCGACGCCGCGGCGCGGCACCAAGGTGACCTTCAAGCCCGACGGCACGGTGATGGGCGCCGTCCAGTTCAACGCGAAGACGCTGGTCACGCGCTTCCGCGAGCTGGCGTACCTCAACCCGGGCGTGATGATCGAGTTCTCCGACGACCGCGGAGAGTCGCCCGAGGTCCACAAGTTCCATTTCCCCGACGGGCTCCGGGCCTTCGTCCGATACCTCAACGAGGGGAAGGACGTCGTCCACCCGGATCCGGTGTACGTGAAGACCGTGAAGACGGTGGAGCGCGACGGCAAGCAGCTGCCGTACGAGGTGGAGGTCGCCCTCCAGTACAACACGTCCTACAACGAAGAGATCTACTCCTTCGCCAACACCATCCGCACGAGCGAAGGCGGAACGCATCTCTCCGGCTTCCGGACCGCGCTCACCACGGCGCTCAACAACTACGGTCGTCAGGAGAACCTCCTCAAGGAGGAGGCCCTCTCCGGCGAAGACTGCCGCGAAGGCCTGGTGGCGGTCGTCTCGCTGCGCCTTCCCGATCCGCGTTTTGAAAGCCAGACCAAGATCAAGCTGGCCAACCGCGACGCGCAGACCGTCGTCCAGTCGGCGGTCTACGACGCGCTGTCGGCGTACTTCGAGGAGAACCCCGCCGCGGCGAAGACCGTGGTGCGGAAGGCCGTCGACGCGGCCGCCGCGCGCGAAGCGGCGCGCAAGGCGCGCGAGATGGTGCGGCGCAAGGGCGTGCTCGGCGGAGCGGGTCTGCCGAGCAAGCTGGCCGACTGCACGGAACGCGACAAGGAGCGGTCCGAGCTCTATCTCGTGGAAGGCGATTCGGCCGGCGGCTCCGCCAAGCAGGGTCGCGACCGCCGCTACCAGGCCATCCTCGCGCTCAAGGGCAAGATCCTGAACGTCGAGAAGGCGCGGCTCGACAAGATGCTCTCCCACGAGGAGATCAAGACCATCATCATCGCGCTGGGGTGCGGCATCGGAGAAGGCGACTTCGACGCTTCGAAGCTGCGCTACGGCAAGCTGATCATCATGACGGACGCGGACGTCGACGGCTCGCACATCCGCACGCTGCTCCTCACGTTCTTCTACCGGCACATGCCGCAGCTCGTCGCGAACGGCCGCATCTATATCGCGCAGCCGCCGTTGTTCCGCGTGCGGAAGAAGGACCGCGAGCGCTACGTCCAGACCGACGAGGACATGAATCGCGAGCTCACCGAGCTCGGAATCGACGGCGCCGAGCTGCAGGCGGCGGGGCCGCCGCCGCGCGCGGTGTCGGGCGACGCGCTGCGTCGCGTCGTCGAGACCGCCCAGAAGATCGCGGCGTGCGAGCCGCGCGTGCGGAAGAGCGGGCTTTCTTTCGAGGAGTACCTCGCCGCGGCGCAGGCGCCCGAGTTCGAGCCGCCCAGGTTCCACGTCCTCGCCGAAGGCGAGCGGCGCCTCTTTCACGACGTCGCGGGCTACGAAGCGTTCCTCAACGGGCTGCGCGCCCGCATGGGCCGCGAGCTGCGCGTCGCCGCGTCGTCCGCGCCGAAGGAGGAGCGCGTCGCCGCGGACGTGATCCTCGCCGAGATCTACGGCGGCGAGGAAGTGGCCCGGCTTCTCCGCGACTGGCGTGCGGCGGGCTTCGCCGTCGCCGATCTCTTCCGCGCGCCGCGGCGCGAGGCGGAGGCGCCGCGGTTCACGCTGGCGTCCGACGGCGACGCGACGCCCGTCGACGGCCTGCTGGCGCTTCCCGCCGCGCTTCGCGCGGCGGGCAAGAAGGGCATCGACCTCCAGCGGTACAAGGGGCTCGGCGAGATGAACCCCGAGCAGCTCTGGGAGACCACGATGGACCCGGCGCGCCGCACGCTGCTGCGCGTGAAGCTCACCGACGCGGCGGAGACCGACCGCGCCTTCACGATCCTGATGGGGAACGACGTGGAGCCTCGCAGGCACTTCATCGAAGAGAACGCGCTGGCCGCGCGCCTCGACGTCTGAGCGTGCGGAGGTCGCGGGGACGGGCATGCTCGAAGGTCGGTCCCTTCCCGAGATCATCCTCTGGTCGTGCGCGATCGCGCTCGGCGTCACCTGCGCCGGGCACGCGCTGCTGATCAAGCGCCGGAATCCCTCCGGCGCGCTGATCTGGGTGGTGTTCTGCCTCACCGTTCCGTACTTCGCGCCGTTCCTCTACCTCACATTCGGCCACGACCGCCTCACGCGCCGCCGCCGCCGCCGGATCCGCGCCGCGCACCGCGAGTTCTACAACGACGTTCAGCAGCGCCGCTCCCAGCGGCGACAGGGGGGCGGCGAGCTGAGCTGCCCGGTGCCCGCGCTGTTCCGGCTCTGCGAGGGCGACGTGCTCGGGGGCAACGCCGTCGACGTCCTCATCGGCGGCCACGCGGCGTACGACCGCATGTGCGCGGTCATCTCCCACGCCGTGCGGCACGTCTATCTCCAGACGTTCATCTTCGACGCCGACGACGCGGGACGCCGCTTCATCGACGTGCTGTCGGAGCGGGCGCAGGCGGGGGTGCGCGTGCGCGTGCTCTACGACCCGGTCGGAACTTCGCGCGCCGGCGCGCGGCTCATCCGCAGCCTGACGGAGCGCGGCGGCGATGCGAAGGTCGCGGCGTTCCTTCCGTTCCACCCGCTCAAGCGGCGCTGGCAGGTGAATCTCCGCAACCATCGGAAGATCCTCGCCGTCGACGACGAGCACGGGTTTCTCGGGAGCATGAACGTGAGCGCGCGGCACTTCGCCCAGGGGCCGACGTCGTCGCACGACCTCGTGCTTCATGTGCGCGGCCCCGTCGTGCGCGACATGACCGACGTCTTCTCGGCCGACTGGCGCTTCGCCGCGGGGGAACGCCTGCAGGACGACGGCGCCGTTCCGCCTCCGGCCGGGAACGAGACGTTGCAGCTGGTCGAAAGCGGCCCCGACCACGTCGATCGCGGCGTGTTTCAGCTGCTCGTGGCGGCGATCTACGCCGCGCGGCGGGACATCCTCGTCCTGACGCCGTATTTCATTCCGCCGCCCGAACTGCTCACCGCGCTGCAGACCGCCGCCGCGCGCGGGATTTCCGTCCGGCTCGTCGTGCCGGGCAAGCAGGGTCAGTGGCTGATGCACCTCGCCACGCGCTCCTACCTGTCCCCGCTGCTGCGCGAAGGCGTGAAGGTGGCCGAGCGTCCCGGCACCCTGATGCACATGAAGCTGCTGGTCGTCGACGACGCCGTCGCCGTCGTCGGCTCGACGAATCTGGACTACCGGAGCTTCTTCCTGAACTTCGAGGCCGATTTCGTCGTCTACGGCGGCGAGCTGCAGCGGCGCCTCCGTGAGACGGCGGAGGCCGAATGGCGCGCCTCGACGCCCATGCCCGAGGGCCGGTTCGAAAAGCTCCCGCTGGCGGAGCGGCTGGCGATCCGCGCCGCCGCGCTCTTTTCGCCCGTTCTTTAGCGGCGCAAACCGTTGCGCGCCTTCGCCCGGGCGCGCGCGCCGGGGCCGGCACGGACTCCGAAGAAGCGGAAGCGAGCCGACGTAGCTCCAACGTCTCACGCGGCTTGCGGCCCGACGCGCTCAATCGACCCCCCGCGCCGGCCGATAGAGAGGGCGGAGTCGTCGACGGCCTTTTCGTCGCCGGGATCGACGGTCCGCCTCCACCGAGCCCGCGATGAAGAACATTCGACTGAGGTCCTACAAGGACATCGGCGCCATCCTCACCGGGGACGGCCTGATCACCCCCGAACGGCTCAAGGAGGCGGCGGACGTCCAGCAGCGGGCCGGCCTCAGCGTCGGGCGCGCGCTCGTCGAGCTCGGCTTCATCTCGGAGTGGGAGCTGGCGCGCGCCGTCGCCAAGGAGCTCGGCGTCGCCTTCGTCCGCCTCCGCAACATCGAGTACCGCAACGACGCAATGGCGCGGATCGACCCCGCGCTGATGCACCACCACCGCTTCTTCATCCTCGAGACCTTCGACGGCGTCGACACCGTCGTGGTCACCGAGCCGCCGCCGGTGGACCTCCTGACGGAGATCTCCGGCGTGCTGGGCGAGAAGGTCTTCTTCGTCGTCTCGCTCATGTCCGACGTCGAGCGCGCCCTCAACCTCTCCGCTCCGCTGGCGGCCGCGCCGGCGGACACCGGCGGCGAGACGACGGCCGAAGACATCCTCCGCGGCTTCGCGAACTGATCGCCCGGGATTCGACGGGAGCGGCCTGGATGACGCGCGACAAGACGACGTCGCCTTATGTGACGTACGCCGACAAGCTGCCGAGCCTGCCGGCGGTGGCGCTGGAGGTGGTGAACCTCTCCAAGCGCGACTGGGTGGATCTCGAAGAGCTGGCCGACGTGATCGGGCACGACCCGGCGCTCGCCGCCAAGATCCTGAAGCTCAGCAACTCGCCGCTCTACGGCCGGCGCCGCCAGGTCGCGACGCTGAACGACGCGGTGATGACCCTCGGCCTCAACTCGGTGAAGATGGCCGCGCTCAGCTTCTCCGTCGCGGGGGCGGCGGGCACGCAGGAGGAGCTCGGCGGTTACGACCTCCGCGCGTTCTGGCGCCGCGCCCTCGTGCAGTCGGTGGTCGGTCGCGGGTTCTGCCGGCACCTCGACCGCCGCTTCGGCGACGAGGCGTTCATCCTCGGCCTGCTGATGGACCTCTCCGTGCCCATCTTCTGCCGCGTCGCGGGGGAGCAGTACCTCCCGGTGCTCATCGCGATGGACGCCGGGCATCCCGACTGCCACATCGAGGAAGACCACATGGGCGTCACCCATGCGTCCCTCATCGGGAAGCTCATGGAGGAGTGGGGCCTCCCCGAGATGGTCGTCGCCGCCGCGACGTGGCACCACGACCCCGAAGGCCTGCCCGAGGGCTCGTCTCCCGAGCTCGTCGATCTCACGCGCATCATGAACCTCTCGCACCTCTCGGCGTGCGTGATGATGTGCGAGCAGCGCGGCGACGCGTTGCGCAACCTCCACACGCTCGCGGCCCGCTGGTTCGGCCAGGACAAGTCCGCCGTCGAAAGCGTGCTGGCGGGCCTGGCCCCGAGCGTGGAACAGCTGGCGGACATCGTCAACGTCGACATCGGCGGCGAGCTGAAGGTCGTCGAGATCCTCGACGCCGCCCGCACCGAGCTGGTGCAGATGTCGATCGCCACCGCGACCGACCTCACCCGCGCCGAAAGAAACTTCCACGAGATGGAGCGGAAGGCGTCGCTCGACGCGCTGACCGGATTGAACAACCGCGCGAGCTTCGACGCCACGCTCGCCGCGGAATGGCAGCGCCGGGTGGGGGAGGAGTTCCCCGACCCGCTCGGGCTGATCATGATCGACGTCGACCACTTCAAGAAGTTCAACGACGCCTTCGGCCATCAGGCGGGCGACGAAGTGCTGCGCGCGGTGGCCCTGTCGCTGCGCGGCGCCGTGCGCGACACCGACGTCGTGTGCCGCTACGGCGGCGAGGAGTTCGCGGTCGTCGCGCCCAGCGCGTCGGGCTCGGCGTTGCGCGCGCTCGGCGAGCGACTCCGCCGCGCCGTCGAGCGCACCGACGTGCGCGCCGGCGGCGGCGCGCAGAAGATCACCGCGTCGTTCGGCGCCGCGGCGCTGGCGACCGAGCCGCGCGACCGCAAGCCGCAGGACCTGATCTCCCTCGCCGACCACGCGCTCTACGAAGCGAAGCGCAAAGGCCGGAACCGCGTCGAAGCGGTCGAAGACATCTGACGCCGCGGCCGCGCGGCGCCGCTCAAAGCGGCTTGACGTCGTCGGGCGGATCGCGCCGCCCCGGCGGCGGCGGCGGCGGAGCGGGCGCGGCCGACGGCGTCGAGGCGGACGTCGCGGGCGGAGGCTCGGCCGCTCTCGCGGCGGCGGCGCGGCGCCGCTCCTCGGCCTCCGCGTCCTCGATGAGCTTCCGCGTTTCGCGCTCCGCCGCGTGCAGGTCGTCGGTGAAGCCGCGCAGGCCTTTCTTGAACTCCATCAGGCTGCGCCCGAGGGAGCGCCCCACCTCGGGCAGCCGCGAGCCGAACAGCAGAAGGCCGATCAGCAGCACGACGATCATCTCGAACGTGCCGAGGTTGCCGAGGAGGAGGAAGGCGTTCGCGTTCACCGCGAGCATGATACGTCCGACGCGGTGCGACCGGAGTCCGCGCGCCGCCGTCGAGCGGAACACGTCTTCCGGCACGCGCTACCGGTAGATGCGCGCGTCCAGCTGATCGAGCCGCGGCTCGTGCCCGAGGCGCTTCGCCGGATCGACCACCGGGTCGAACCAGCCGCGCGGGATGAGCGCGATGTTGAACGAGTGGTCGTCTTCGCCGAAGTCGAAGCGGAAGAAGACCTCGAAGGCGAAGTCGTGGCCGATGCGGACGAGCCCGAATTCGTGCTCGACGGCGCCCTTGCGCTCGAAGTCGTACGAGCCGTACGCGCGGAGAAGCCATTTCTCGGCCACGCGCCAGTTGACTTGCCCGAACACGAGGTCGTATTGCGGCGCCCAGCTGCGGTAACCGGCGTAGAGCTGGAGCTCGGGGTACGGCGCATACCCGGCGGCGACGTTCAGCACCTCCATCTCGTTCTCGCCGGGATGCCACTCGAAGTCGGCGAGAAGCTGAAGCTCGTCCGAAAAGCGGACGACGTGGTCGCCCTTCAACGGCCCCCACGGCCGGCCGGCGTTGTCGCGCTCGGCGTCGGGGAACCACGAGATCTCAAAGTCGAGGTCGAGGAACTCGGTCACCCGCGGGCCTTCGGCGTCCCGTCGCACCGTCTGGAAGAGGTTGCGAAGCTCGAACGCGATCTCCTCGCGATCGCCGAAGAGGTCGACGCCGTCGTAGGGCACGAGGTCGGCGGGGCGCAGGTCGACGCCGACCGTGCGCCGATATTCGATCGACGGCCGGACGACGTGCCGCACGCCGTCGATGTCGAAGAGCCCGCTGTCCGCCTCGTAGGACTTCCACGCCTGCGTCGACAGCCGCACGCCGTAGGTCACGCCGTCCCGCAGCCGGTCGTCGCGGAAGAAGAGGTCCTCTTCGTACCAGGTCGTGCGCAGGCCGGCGAAGGGCGTCACGGTGATCGGGCCCGCCTGAAAGCCGTACTCGAGCAACGTGTCGAGGTCGAACCGGTTCGTCGCGCGCGTCGGAACGTCGAGATCGTCGTCGACCTCCCTCCGCACGCGCGACGCCTCGGCGCGCGCGGTCAGGTAGACCGGTCGGTCGGCGACGTCGAACAGCGGTTCCGCGAGCAGCGTGTAGTCGACGCTCGGCGCGTACTCCGTCGTCGTCTCCCAGTTGTTCACCCGCTGCAGGTAGAGCGCGGTCAGAGCGCTCCGATCGAACGCCTTCTTCGCGTAGAGGTACGTCTCCGGAGGCTTCTCCGTCTTGAAGTCGTTCTCGAAGTACACCTCGTAGTAGCGGCGGTCGCTGAAGAGGTTCAGCTCGGCGTCGAGCTGCACGTCCCACGGCAACAGGTGGCGGTGCTGGAACGAAATGCGACCGCGGTTCTTCGTTTCCGGAGGCCCGTAGAGGCGGTCGACGCCGTGGTCGCGCTGGTAGTAGGCGAGGAGGGCGCCGCGGAAGTCGTCGCCCTCGTAGGCGAAGTCCACGCCGCCGCCGAGGCCGCGTTTCGACCGCCAGTCGAAGAGCACGCCCCACTCCGCCCACGGCTCGCCGTCGTGCGTGATGTCGTCGCCGACGGTGACGCCGGCCTCGATGCCGAACTCGCTGTTGCGCCCGGCGCGGATGTCGCGCACGCGCGGGAGCACCCCGCCTCCGGGGCTGCCGGTGTCGCCGGACACGCTCGGAAGCCAGAACACCGTCGACTCGCCGAGCCGCAGCACGTTGCCCTGCGCCGAGTAGCCGACCTGCGGGCCGGTGATCGGGCGACGACGGTCCTCGCGGAAGCGGCGCACGCGCTTGTGGGGCCTGGTGCGCCACATCTCGAGATGCTCGGATCCGAGGTGGAAATGCGGGTGCCCGAAGTTGCAGGTCGTGGCCCGGGCCCCGAAGGCCTCGAACCGGTCCGAGGCGAGGAGCCGCAGCTCGTCGGCGCGGACGTACAGCCGCGACGGCCCTTCGCGGGTCTCGAACGGGAGGCTCGTGCGCGCGTCGAGCACGACGCCGCGGTCGCGCTCGAGGTCGAAGTACGCCGCGTCGGCGCGGGAGACCTCGTCCCCCTGCATGAAGACGATCGTGCCTTCGACGTACACCTCGCGCACGAACCGCCGCGCGAGGTCGGGGAGGCGGAAGAAGTCGTCGTCCGACGGGCGGGAGTCGGCCGGTCGCGAGGTCGTGAGGCCCGGCAGTCCTTCCGGCCCGGCGCCCGCGAGCCAGAGGATCACGGCGTCGGCGCGGAGGCGCACGTCGCCGAACGTGAGCCGCACGTCGCCGACCTGCACGAGCACCGCGCCCTCGTCGGTCAGCCAGGACTTTCCACGGTTGTGCGGGTTGTACTCGAGGACGAACGACCGGGACGGCAGGCGCAGCGAGCCGAACGGAAGCGACTCCGGACGCTGCGCCGGCAGCGCGGCCGCGAGCGCGGCGGACAGAATCGCGGCCGCCGCGGCCCGTCGACGCCGCATCACCGCGACTCCGGTCGCGCCGGATCGACGCGCAGGCCGGCGCCGCGTTGGATCATCGTCGGGCGAGGTCCGCTGAAGTCCACCTGCACGTGATCGAACGCGTTGGTCACGACGCCCCCGGCGTCCTCGAGCCGTAGGAGGACGGGTTCGGGGCGCACGTTATACAGCGTGAGCGTTTTCGCGAGGCGGTCGAGCTTCAGCACGTCGCCGCTCGCCTCCGCCGCCGCGGAGCGGAAGACGACGCGACCCTGCATGGCGGCGAGGACGACTTCGTGGCCGCCGCCTTCGGCGGCGAAGAAAAAGCTCGCCTCGTCGCAGCGCGCCGAGAATCCGTCGCGGGCGGGATCCTCCTGCGAAGCGGTCACTCCGCCCGAAAGCTGCAGCACGCCGTCCTTCAGCACGGCGAGCCCCGAGCACAGGATCTCCACCGGAGCGGACCGTGCAGGCGCCTTCGCCGGCGGGCGGGCGCCGAGCCGCAGGGCCGACCGCGGCGAGGCGACGTGCAGGCGCGCCTTGACCGGCCCTTCCAGCGTGACCTGGTCGCCGAACCACGCGGCGCGCGGCGTCTCCAGCCGGTCCTCCGCGGGCGGCGCGCCCGGCGCGGTCGTCCGCGCGGCGTAGAGCACCGGCGCGCCGGCCGCCGTCGCGGTGCGGTTCGGCAGGTCGAAGTACGCCGTGTCGCAACGCAGCGTGCGCCCGTCCTGCCGCACCTCGACGCCGCCCTCGGCGTTGAGTTCCCGCACCTTGCCGCGGCCGTCGTCGTCGTCGAAATGGACGACCACGCGGCCCGCTTCGGTCTCCGTCCGCCGCGGCTCGTTCGGCCCGGCGTCCGACAGCCAGGGAAGGCGCGGCGCCGTCACGTCGGCGCGCACGCGGCCGTCGGCCGTGAGGCGGCGCAGCCCGGCATGCCACACGAACCGCGCCGCCGTGAACTCGTCGGCCCTGGCGCCGGGCGTCGAGAAGACCTCCACCGTCGCCGGCGTCGGCTCGCGCCCGGCCTCGAGGACGACTTCGCCCTCGGCGGGTTTCAGGCGCAGCACGGCGCCGCGCGCCCTTCCGAGACCGGGCAGCTCGAGCACGGCGCGCTGCTCTGCGGAGAGGGTGTGCACGCGGCGTCGCAGACGCCCCTCGGCGTCGCGCTCGGGGGCCAGAACCAGCGAAGCGCGCCGCGATTCGAGCCGGGCCGCGAGCGCGCCGGTCGCCGCCGTCTCCAGCCGCACCTCGGACGGGCCGCGCAGCGACACCAGAGAGGGCGCGTCGTCGGTCGGCGACCGCGACGCCTCGAACCGCTCGGCGCCTTGCACCGTCAGGCGATCGGCGCCGCGGAGCCGCGTCAACACCGCCTGGGCGTCGCGAGGGCGGGACTGGGCGCCGACGTCGCCGGCCGCCGGCGGATCGCCGCGTCCCAGGAACGCCTCGCCGCGGTAGCGCACGACGTAGTCCGTCTTCAGCACGAGCGTTTCCGTGCGCACCGCGCCGTCCGGCGCGTGGTCGCGCTCGAAGGTCGCCTCCTGCGCCTCGAGATCGGCGTCGTCGGCGACGCCCTTCACGCCCTGCGCGAGGTACGCTTTCAGCGCCCGGCGCTTCCCCGCGATCTCGCCCGACCACAACGTGGCGTCGCCGGCGTCGAGGCTTTCGGCGCCCGCCTCGATCGTCACGCCCGCGGCGGCGTGGATCTTGAGGACGTCGGTCGCGCCGGGAAATGCGTCGTCCGACGGCTCGACGGTGATCGGGCCGCGGCTGACGAGGGTCGTGCGCGTCCCCGCGTCGCGGAGCCGCCCCGGAAGGAAGGCGCCGCCCAGCTCGGCGCGCAGCGGGCGCCCTTCGAGGAGCGCGCGCCGCCGGCCGCGGCCGTCGAAGCGCAGCCGGGCGCCGGTCGCCTTGATGTCGGGGCCTTCGAGCGTCACGCCGTCGAGCAGCTCGCAGGCGGCGAAGCGCGCCGCATCGGCGGCGGGCGTGACGACGGCGCGCGCCGCGGTGAACCGCAGCGGGCCGCGT
>DASPNK010000142.1:0-2059 GCA_035626575.1 Planctomycetota bacterium
CGCGTCGCCGAGATCGACCCCGAGCAGACGCTCGTGGTGATCGACTTCGAGAAGAAGCGCGGCCACCGTCTCGCCATGGAGATGGCGCGCAACATCACCGAGTTCATCGACGCCGGCGACCTGCGCGCCCTCAAGTACGACCGCATGGACGCGGTGCGCGAGATGGTCGAGTCGGATCCGGTCGAGCTGGTCCGGGCGGCGCTGAAGAGCCGCCGCAACAAGGCGACGCTGCGGGAACTGCGCGACCGGCTCACCGACGGCGTGGTCCCGCTGGCCGACTGGAGCAAGTGGTGGCAGCGCGCGCGCACGCGGCTGAAGTCCGCGTCCGACGTCAAGATCGCGCCCGGCGCCAATCCCATCCTCGAACTCGCCGAGGGCGCCAAGGGATACGCCCAGAACTGCCTTCGCGACGTGCGCCTCATCGACGGCGACGCGAAGCGCGTGAAGTACTTCCGCGACCTCCTGAAGGAGGCCGAAGAGCACGAGGACGGCGAAGAGGCGGTGCGGACCGTCGCCGAGTTCCTCATCGGGCGCGACAACGCGGCCGATATGCCGCTCGGCCCGAGGATCTCGTTCGCCATGCTCCTCGCCGAGGCGAAGGAGCGGTTCCCGACCACGCCGACGCCCGACGCATTGAAGCCGGAGACGGTCGCGGTCGACCACCGCGCAGTGATGGAGGCGATGCCGTCCATCCCCATCGCCGGCCACCGCAGCGCGGTGCTCAAGATCATGCGCGAAAGCGGCGCGCACGACTGGCCCGAGCTGTACCGCAAGACGGTGCTGCGCGGCGAGCCGGAGACGGCCGAAGAGTGCTTCGCGGCGCTGGTCCGCAGCGGCAAGTCCGACGAGGTGGCGAAGCTCGTCCGCGAGGTCGTCGACCGCTTCCGCGACAACCCCCAGGCGTTCGTCTGGTTCGCGAAGGCGCGGCTCAACGACGAGCTACCCGAAGACGCGCCGAAACCGTCGGTCCCCCAGGTCTTCGAGAAGCTGCTGCTGCTCCACAACTATCTCGAGCAGAAGCTGTATCGCGTCGACGATCCCGAGCTGAAGAAGCTCAGCAAGTCGCTGTCGAACTTCTTCATCGCCAAGGCCTGCAAGGTGGTGAAGGACGCGTTCGCCCGCTCGGTCGCGTCCGAGACCGAAGCTCGGAACCTCGAGAAGGTCGTCCGCAACAACCGGAGCCTGCCGGAGGACGTGCGCGACAAGGTGCTGGCCGCGATGCTGCGGACGCGGCCGGAGCTGGGCCGCCGCGACGAAGACGCCAAGACCGACGGCTCGGGGAACGTCGATCCGAACGTCATCTACGCCACCTCGGACGGCCTCACCAAGCGCCGCCGCGAATACGAGCACCTCGTCAACGTGCAGATCCCGGAGAACGCGGCGGAGATCGGCCGCGCCGCCTCCTACGGCGACCTCTCGGAGAACGCCGAGTGGAGCGCCGCGATCGAGAAGCAGACGCACCTGACGCGCAAGTCCGAGGAGATGATCGACGAGCTCAACCGCGCCCGCATCATCGAGCCGTCGATGCAGGACGGCGAACACGTCACCCTCGGCTCCCGCGTGGGGCTGATCGCCGCCGACGACGGGCGCCGCATCAACTACGTCCTGCTCGGGCCGTTCGAGGCCGACAACGAGAAGGGCGTGCTGTCGTACCTGTCGCCCCTCGGCATGGCCCTCCTCGGGAAGAAGGTCGGCGACCGCGTCGAAGTCGAGCTGCCGTCCGGCAACGTCTCGTACACCGTCGCCAGCCTCGCGGACGGGCTGGTTGTTATCGAGCGCGCGCTTTAGGCGCGCGCCATCGATAGAGCGCGCACTTTGGTGCGCGCGGCGGCTGGTGCGCGCACCTTGAGTGCGCGCCGATCTTGGAGCGCGCGCTTTAGGCGCGCGCCAATTCTGGAGCGCGCACTTTGGCGCGCGCGGTGGCTGGTGCGCGCACCTTGAGTGCGCGCCGATCTTGGAGCGCGCGCTTTGGGCGCGCGCCGATTCTGGAGCGCGCACTTTGGCGCGCGCGGTGGCTGGTGCGCGCACCTTGAGTGCGCGCCGATCTTGGAGCGCGCGC
>DASPNK010000143.1:0-5969 GCA_035626575.1 Planctomycetota bacterium
CCGGTCGACACGCCGTGGGCGATCATCTGGAACGCCGCGCCGACCAGCCCTTCCCGGTTCAGCGCGAACATCCCGAGCATCACCATCCCCATGTGCGCCACCGACGAGTAGGCGACCAGCTTCTTCAGGTCGGGCTGCACCATCGCGACGAGAGCGCCGGCGAGGACGCCGATCACCGACAGCGTCATGACGACGGGCGCGGCGGCGCGCGCGGCGTCCGGGAAGAGCGGGATGGCGACGTACAGGAAGCCGAAGCCGCCCAGCTTGAGCAGGACGCCCGCGAGGATCATCGAGCCGGGGGTCGGCGCCTCGGTGTGCGCGTCGGGCAACCAGGTGTGCACCGGCCACAGCGGCACCTTGATGGCGAACGACAGTCCGAACGCGGCGAAGCACCACGCCTGTTCGGTCATCGTGAGCGGGAGGCGCGCGAGATCCGTCAGCAGGAACGACGGCGCCTCGCCGGGGAAGGCGGCGCGATGGCGGACGTAGAGGTACGCGAGCGCCGCCATCATCGGCAGCGAGCCGGCCATCGTGAACAGGAAGAACTTGAGCGCCGCGTAGACGCGCCGCGCGCCGCCCCACCGCCCGATGATGAAGAGCATCGGGACGAGGAGCAGCTCCCAGAACACGAAGAAGAGGAAGAGGTCGCGCGACGAGAACGCGCCGAGCATGAACGTCTCGAGCGCGAGGAACCAGAACGCGAAGTCGCGCACCCGCGCCTGGATCGAGGACCACGCCGCGAGCAGCGTGAGCGGCGCCAGCGCCGCGGTCATCACGATCAGCGCGAGGCCGATGCCGTCGACGCCGACCGCGTAGCGCGCGCCGAACGACGGAAGCCAGTCGAACTGAGCGAGCGCGCCGAAGCCGTCGGCGCCCGCCCGGAATCCGCGCGCCAGCAGCAGGGCGAACAGCAGCGTGAGCCCCGCCCCGGCGACGGCGACCCGCTTCACGTTGCGCACGTCCTCCTTGCGCACCGCGAGCAGCGCGAAGGCGGCGAGGAGCGGCGTGAAGATCACGGCGTGGAGCATGGCCTCAGCTCAGCAGGAGGAGGAGGAGCAGCAGCGTTCCCGCCGTCATCCACGTCAGGTAGGTCTGGATCGAGCCGGTCTGCAACGCGGCCGCGGCCGACCCCACGCGGCGCGCGGCGGCGCCGCAGCCGTCGACGACGGCGTCGAGGATCTTCACGTCCACGCCGCGGTACAGGCCCCCGGCGAGGCGACGCAGCGGATCGACGACGCGCCTCACGTACCAGGCGTCGACGCCGAACAGCTCCTTCAGGCGCCGGTAAAGGCCCGGATACTTCGCCGCGGTCTGCGCCGGCAGGTGCGGTTGCGCGACGTAGAAGCGGTGCGCGGCGACGACGCCGACGACGGCGATGAGGATCGCCATCGCCATCAGCCCGTATTCGGCGGCGACGACCCCGGCGCCGTGAGGCGCCTTCGGCGGGGCGAAGCCTTCGGGCGTCTTCGCGATCGTCGGCGCGAGATAGTTCTTGAAGTCGTCGTGGCCGCCGAGGACGTGGGGCCAGTTCAGGAAGCCGACGAAGACCGCTCCCAGCGCCAGCAGAATCAGCGGGACGGTCATCGAGCGCGGCGATTCATGAATGTCGCCGTACGCGGGCGGGCCGTGGTGCGCGTCATGATCCGCGGGCGCCGCGGCATGACTCGCCGCCGCCCCGTGCGCCGCCGGCGCCGGCGCGTGACCGTGGGCCGCCGCGACGGCGGGCGCATGGACGCCGTATGCCGGGTCGTGCGCATGGACTCCGCCTCCGGGCGTGATCGCCGCGGCGCCGTGCGCTCCGCGATCGACGTGCGCGGCCGCGCCGCGATACCCGCCGAGGAACGCCATCGCGATCAGCCGGAACGCATAGAAGGCCGTCAGCGCCGCGGCGATCGAACCCACGCCCCAGGCGAACAGGCCCGCGCCCTTGTGGAGGAACGCCTGCCAGAGCACTTCGTCCTTGGAGACGAAGCCCGCCAGCGGCGGAAGGCCCGCCATGGCCGCGGCCGACACGAGCATCGTCTTGAAGGTGACGGGCAGCCTGCGACGCAGCCCGCCCATGCGGCGCAGATCCTGCTCGTGGTGCATCGCGTAGATGACCGAGCCCGCGCCGAGGAACAGGCACGCTTTGAAGAAGGCGTGGGTCACCACGTGGAACATGCCGGCGGCGATCGCGCCCGAGCCCACGCCGATGAACATGTAGCCGAGCTGCGAGACCGTCGAGTAGGCGAGCACCTTCTTGATGTCGGTCTGCACCAGCGCCATGCCCGCCGCGAGGAGGCAGGTCGAAGCGCCGACGACCATCACCGTCGACTGCGCGGTCGGGCTCAGGGCGAACAGGCCGTTGAGCCGCGCGACGAGGTAGACGCCCGCCGTGACCATCGTCGCGGCGTGGATCAGCGCGGAGACCGGCGTCGGCCCCGCCATCGCGTCGGGCAGCCAGACGTACAGCGGGATCTGCGCCGACTTGCCGGTCGCCCCGATGAAGAGGAGGAGCGCGATGGTCGTGGCCATCGTGAACCCGAGGAACCCCGAAGGGCCGACCAGCGCGGCGGCGAACTCGGGCGTCTGCGACAGTTCGTGGATGCGCCGGAGGTCGAGCGTGCCCGCGGTCCGCCAGAGCAGCAGCGCGCCGATCAGGAACGCGGCGTCGCCGACGCGGTTGACCACGAAGGCCTTCATGCCCGCGGCGGCCTTCTCCTCGTCGCTCCACCAGAACCCGATCAGCAGGTACGAGCAGAGGCCGACGCCCTCCCAACCGATGAAGAGGACCAGCAGGTCCCCGCCCATGACCAGCAGGGTCATGAAGAAGGTGAAGAGATTGAGGCAGGCGAAGTAGCGGGCGAAGCCGGGCTCCCCCTTCAGGTAGCCCGTCGAGTAGAGATGGATGAGCGATCCGACGCCGGTGATGACCAGCAGCATCGTCGCGGTGAGCTGGTCGACGCGAAGCGTCAGGAAGACGTCGACGCCTCCGGCCGAGATCCACGGGTCCTCCGGCTTGAACTCGGCGACGCCGGTCGCGCCGATGCGGAAGAACACGAGGAGCGCCACCGCGAAGGAAAGGACGGGCGCGGCGACGGCCGCCGCCCCGAGCAGCTTTTCCGACGGCCCGCGACGATGCGCGGTCCGGAAGGACATCGCCGCCTGGAAGAGCGCGCCCGCCAGCAGGAACAACGGGATGAGAGGAATCGGCGTGTCCATGCTCAGCCCTTCAGCTCGGCGACGGCCTCCGCCTCGACC
Source organism: Planctomycetota bacterium (assembly GCA_035626575.1). Taxonomy (GTDB): domain Bacteria; phylum Planctomycetota; family CAIWVZ01; genus DASPNK01. The sequence continues at coordinate 3,241 of DASPNK010000143.1, forward strand.
GCGTGCTTCCGGCGGTAAAGGGCGATGAACAGGCTGAGCCCTACGGCGGACTCGGCGGCGGCGAGCGCGAGGATGAGGAAGAACAGGACGTGCCCGTCCATGCTCCCGCGGACGCGGGCGAACGTGAGCAGCGCGAGGCCGCCCGCGTTGAGCATCAGCTCGATGGAGAGGAACACCACCAGCAGGTTGCGCCGGGTGAGGAATCCCGCCACGCCGATGGAGAACAGAAGGACGGCGACGACGAGGTAGTCGCGCGGATCGACGGTCATCGCACGGCCCTCAATCGAGCTTCTTTTTGGCGATCACGACGGCGCCCACCACCGCGACGAGCAGGAGAAGCGACACCAGCTCGAACGGGTACGACCAGACGGTGAAGAGCGCCTTGCCGACGCCGGCCACGGAACCGAACTCGGGGGACGTCGGCGCGGGCTCGGGCAGCTCGATGCGGCGCACGAGGCCGATGAGTACCGCGGCCAGCGGCGCGACGAGCAGGAGCGGCCACATGCGCTCCTTCTTCACGTCGCTGCGGCGGCTCCATTCGTCTTCGGGCAGGTTGAGGAACATCAGCACGAAAACGACCAGCACCATGATGGCGCCGGCGTAGAGGATGACCTGCAGCACGGCGGGGAACGCCGCGCCGAGGAGCACGTAGAGCCCGGCGAGGCCGACGAACGACACCACCAGGCTGAGGGCGCACGCGAGCGGCCGGCGTCGCAGCATCGCGTTGAGCGAGGCGACGACGACCGTGAGCGAGAACGCCCAGAAGAAGACCTGTTCCATGGCGGCCGCTCAGCCGGAAGCGCGCGAGGCGTCGACGGAGGTCACTTCCCTCCCCCGATGCGGAAGCGGTAGCCGCCCGGCACGGCGGGCTCGTGGGAGAGCAGCCGCTCCTTGCGGTAGATGAAGTCTTCGCGGCGGTACGCCGGCATGGGGAACATGCCGGTGTCCATGCGGATCGCGTCGCACGGGCACGCTTCGACGCACAGCCCGCACTCCACGCACTTGAGCATGTCGATGTCGAAGACCGCCGGATACTTCTCGATCGGGCGGTCGGGATACTCCGCCGCCGTGATGTGGATGCAGCCCGCCGGGCAGGACGTCGCGCAGCACATGCACGCCGTGCAGCGCGGCGAGCCGTCGTCGTGTTTCGTGAGGCGATGCACCGCGCGAAACCGGAGCGGGAACGGGTTCTTGATCTCCGGGTAGCCGACGGTCGGCATCGCGGCCGGCTTCTTCAGATTGCGCATGAAGTGGCGGACGGTGATGCCCAGCCCCTTCACGATCTCGAAGAGGTAGAGCCGCTCGCGCAGGCGGCCGCGGCGACGGGTTTCCTCGGTCGTGGTCATCGTCGCGTCTCCTCAGAGGATCCCGGCCTGCACGAGCAGCCCGGTGACCAGCAGATTGGCGAGCCCGATCGGAAGCAGGTACTTCCACCCGAGCGCCATGAGCTGGTCGTAACGGAACCGCGGCGTCGTCCACCGCACGAAGATGAACAGCAGGCAGAAGGCGAGCGTCTTCGCCGCCAGCACGGCGAACTGCAGCACCGCCGCGGTCACCGCGCCGCCGTTGACGCCGAGGGCGCCCGACCAGAGGACGAGCGCGACGACCGCCGTGATCGCCGGCCCGAAGCCGAACAGAACCGCGAGCACCTTGCCCTCGCGGCGGCGCGCGTCGGTCCAGCGGCGGCGGTTCTTCCGGTCCCAGCTCAGCAGCTTGAGACCGGCGAGCGCGCCGACGACGGCGACGCCGATCAGCACGCCCTTCAACACGCCGGCGGCGTGCCCCGGTTCGGAAAGCCATCGGTGGCTCACCCAGGGGATCTGCCAGCCGCCGAAGAACAGCGTCGCCATCACGAGGGACTGGACGACGATGTTCACGTACTCCGCCATGAAGAAGAGCGCGAACTTGAACGAGCCGTATTCCGTGTGGAACCCGGCGACGAGCTCTGACTCGCCTTCGGCGAGGTCGAAGGGGTTGCGGTTCGTCTCGGCGAACGCGGCGACGACGTAAAGCACGAACGCCACCGGCTGCAGGAACACGCCCCAGCGGGGAATGAACCCGAAGATCAGCTCGCCCTGCTTCGCGGCGATGACGTTGAGGTCCGGCGAGTTGTAGACGAGCAGAAGCCCGACCACCGCGAGGCCGAGCGTGATCTCGTAGGAGATCATCGACGCCGACGCGCGGAGCCCGCCGAGCTGGCTGTACTTGTTGTTCGACGCCCAGCCCGCGAGCACGACGGCGTAGACGCCGAGGGACGAGATCGCGAACAGGAACAGCAACCCGACGTTCGCGTCGATCGCCTGGATGCTGAGCGTCCACGACGACCCGTCGGCCGCCGTCAGCGTGAGCGGATGGCAATACGGCACGACGGCGCCGACCATCAGCGCGGTGAACATCGCGAGGCCCGGCGCGAGGGCGTAGTAGAAGCGGTTCGCCTGCCGCGGGACGATGTCCTCCTTGAAGAGGAGCTTGACGACGTCGGTCAGCGTGTGGGTCACGCCCGCGAGGCGAAGCCCGAGCCCGGGGATGAACGCGCGGTTCGGCCCGACGCGGTCCTGGATGAACGCCGAGACCTTGCGCTCCAGGTAGATCATCACCGGGAGCATCTGCAGGACGAACAGGAAGCCCACGAGGGACTTCAGCAGCGTCACGCCGAGCGACATCAGACCGGCACTCCCGCGGCGAGCGACTCCGACGGCGCCCCGAGGTCGCCGACGTCGTCCCAGGTC
>DASPNK010000144.1:0-2256 GCA_035626575.1 Planctomycetota bacterium
GGCGGCGTCGTCGCCGACCAGATGGTCGCCAAGGTGAACCGCGCGGTCATCACCCGCAGCGACGTCGACAAGCGCCTCGGGACCCGCCCGATGTCCGCCGAGCAACGCGAGCAGGCGTTCCGCACCGTGCTGCTCGAGCTGGTCCAGGAGCAGATCAAGCAGGACGCGGTGACGCGCGTCGGGTTGTACATCCCGCAGCGTTACGTCGACGAACAGCTCGAGAAGCAGAAGGAAGATCTCGCCAAGAAGGGCGACGATTTCCAGGCGTACCTCTCGGAGCTCGCGGTCACCGAAGAGGCCTACCGCGAAGGGCTCTCCAAGGACCTCACCCGGCAGGTGTACACCGCCGCCGCCGCGGGCGGATTCCGCAGCGCGCAGTTCCGGCCCGACTACTGGCCGGACCCCACGGCCGAAGACGTGCGCAGCTACTACCGCCGACGTCTGTCGGAGGAATTCACGCTCAAGAACCGCGCGCGGCTGTTCGCCATCGGTCTCCCGTTCGCGCAGTTCCCCGCCGACGCCGGCCGTCCCGTGGACGAGCGCACGCGCGAAGTCGCCGACCAGATCCGGCAGAAGCTGGAGACCGGCGCCGACTTCGCCACCCTGGCCCGGCAGTACTCCCGCATGGACCAGTTCCGTCCCGACCGCGGCGGCGACCTCGGGTGGCTGGAGGCGGAGACGTCGGGCTTCGACCCGGTCATCCGCGACTTCGCGTTCAAGCTCGAGCCGCGCAAGCTATCCGAGCCGATCGTCTGGCCGCCGCGCGGGACTCCCCGCGCGCTGGTCCTCCTCTGGGTGCAGGAGCGGGTGGAAGAGCGGGTGCGCCCCTTCGAGGAGGCTCAGGAGGAGATCCGCGAGAAGCTGCGCCGGGCGAACCTGGCCGTCGCGCAGCGCCGCCTCGAGGCCAAGCTCCTTCAGGAGGCCTACATCTGGCCGCCCGACCTCAAGCACCACCTCATGTCCCGCTCCGCCGCCCGCTGACCCGTTCCGGCCGCCGAAAATCGCCGCAACCGCTGAACCGGCGGCGATCCGCGGTCGTTGACAGGGTTTGACCCGATTCCTATCGTCCGTCCGCGCGCCGCCGGGCGCCGGGCGACCCTCCCCGCCCTCCCGCGAGGACTTACATGGCTACGTTCGACGCCGCCTACAGCCGAGGCCAGAAGGAAGACCTGGACTTCAACGAAGTCCTCGTCGAGCAGCTTCGGCGCACGCCCTGGTTCCTTCTGTCCGTCGTCCTTCACCTCGTGCTGCTGATGCTGATGCATCTCTTCAGCAAGCCGTACGAGCAGAAGAAGGTGGACGACCTCGTCATCACGGCTTCGGCCCAGCCCGAGGTGGTCGAAGAAGAGCCGCCGCCTCCGGTGCCCGAGGAGACGAAGGAGATCCAGCCGGACGAGGTGGTGACGGAAGAGCCGGTCATCAAAGACACCGAGATCTCCGACCACAACGAGACCGACAACAACGAGGAGTGGGAGGAGTCGAAGGGCGAAGATCAGCTCTCCGACAAACCCTTCGACGGCACCAACAGCAACGACGCCATCGGCATGGGCGGCGGCGCGGGCGGCGCCTTCGGCGGTCGTCGCGGCGGCAAGCGCAACCTGAAGGCGGGCGGCGGCGGTCGCACGCAGTCGGTGGTCGACGCCGGCCTCGAGTGGCTCAAGAACCACCAGTCCCCCGAAGGCAACTGGGACTGCGACAACTTCATGGCGATGTGCGACCCGAAGAAGGGCGCGCCGTGCGACGGCAAGGGGCAGGCGGGCAACGACGTCGGCGTCTCCGGCCTCGCGCTCCTCGCGTTCCTCGGCGCGGGCCACACGCACCGTGAAGGCGCGTTCAAGGAGACCGTCCGCAAGGGCCTCTCCTGGATGAAGAGCAAGCAGGACTCCGAAGGGTGCTTCGGCGAGCGCGGCCATCACTTCACCTACAACCACGGCATCGCGGCCCTGGCGATGGCGGAGGCCTACGGGATGACCACCACGCCGATCTGGAAACAGTCGGCGCAGAAGGGCATCAACTTCATCATCTCGGCGCAGAACCCCTACAAAGCCTGGCGCTACGACGTCCGTCCCGGCGACAACGACGTGTCGGTCACGGGCTGGATGGTCATGGCCCTGAAGTCGGCCAAGATGGCCGAGCTCGAGGTCTCCGACGAGCCGATCAAGAACGCCCACGAGTTCGTCAAGGAGATGACGGACGAGGAGAACGGGCGCACCGGCTACATGAAGAAGGGCGAGCGCCCCGTGCGGCCCGAAGGCA
>DASPNK010000145.1:0-2339 GCA_035626575.1 Planctomycetota bacterium
CAGGCGTCGAACTCCGGCGGGCAGATCTACTCGGAACCGCGGATGATGCCCCTCGCGGGCGGCGTCTTCGGGGCGCCCTTCGTGTTGCCTGCGCCGTCGCTTCCGTTCTGGGCGCAGACTTACCGCACCGTCGCGGGGGACTTCGACGGCGACGGTTTGCCCGACCTCGCCTACGCCGCATCGGGCCACGTCCTGCGCAACACGGGCGGCTTTTCTTTCGTCGCGATCGAGACGTTGCGACCGGCGCCGACCATCGCAAACCCCGTCACCAGTCAAGCCGTCCCCTCTCTGGCGACGCTCGACGTCGACGTCGACGGGCAGGACGAGCTGGCGTACTCGTTCATCGCCCACAACGCCGCGACGGCCTCGACCGAGTTGCGCCGCTACGCGGGCGGTTCGCCCGCCGGCGGATTCCGCATTTCGGAGATGTACGAAGGCTCGCTGCTGGCTTTCGACGCGGACGGCGACGGCGACCGCGACCTCGCGACGACGGCCGCCCGCCGTCTGACCGTCCACCTCAACGACGGCGCCGGCGGGCTCGTCGCGGCGGGCCCGACGCTCGCGCCGTCGAACCTCTCGCTCCGAAGACACTTCGGCGACGTCGACGCCGACGGCGATCTCGACGTCCTCGCCGTGCCGGAAACCTGGGCGGGCTCATTCTTCCTCTTCATCGGCGTCAACGACGGCTACGGCGCCTTCACATGGACGCGCGCCGCCTGCCCCGGCCTCGCCCAGGGATCGAGCGGGTCGGCGTACGGCGATTCGGCGGTCTTCGACCACGGCGGAGACGGCGACGCCGACCTTTACGTCGGCGGCTTCCATCCTCCGGGTCAGGCGTCCCGCGACATCGTCCTCGTCAACGGGGCGCGGCCGGATGGAGCGCGATCACGATCATGAGCGGCGCCTCGTTTCACGCCTCCGGACATCTGGAGATCGGCCGATTCAACGCCGACGCCTACGACGACGTCGCGTCGTCGGTCAACGGCGTGCCGTGGCTCACGGCGCCGGTGAAGATCCTCTTCGGAGGGCCGGGCGGCCTCGGCGCCCCGACGAACGCCGGATTCAACGGCTGGGGACCGATGGCCGCGGGTGATTTCGACGGCGACGGCGACGTCGACCTCTTTCAACACGGGCCCCAGACGCCGCTCCCGCCGTTCCCGCCGTTGCAGCCCCCGCCGCCGCCGACCGCGTACACGCCGATCCTCGCGCTCAACGACGGGGCCGGCGTCTTCACGGTCGGCGCGGCCCCGGCGCCGCTTCCGCCGCTTTCTTCGCTCAGGCCTTGGGTCGCCGATCTCGACGGCGACGGCGCTCAGGACGTGCTGGTCTACGCCACCGCCTATCTGCAGTCGGCGCCGGGCGTGTTCGCCACGACTCCCGCGTACGCGCCGACCGTGCCGATGTTCGGGGCTTCGGTCCAGGCGTTTCCCTGCGACGTCGACGGCGACGGCGCGGCCGACGTCCTCGCCGGCGACGGGATGTGGTACCGATCCCAGGGAGCCCTGCCTCTGCCCCTTGAAGGCGCGCTTCCGTTCCCGCTGACGAGGGTGCACTTCGGCGATCCCGACCGCGACGGGGACGTCGATGTTCTGTCGGGCGACCAACTCGTACTGAACCGCACGCGTCATCTGCTCCGGGACGGCCTCTTTCGGACCGGTCGCTCCCTCCGCTTCGTCGTGTCGGGAGCGCCGAACGCCCCTTGGTTGCTCGCCGCGTCCCTGGGGACGCTCGATCTGGACCTGCCTCCGTACGGACGCCTGCTGATCGATCCCGCGACGGTGGCGCTCATCGGCGGAGGCGTCCTCGACGCGACGGGCGCCGGGGCCTGGTCTTCGGTCGCGCCGAGCGGCGCCGCCGCCGCGCCGCTCCTCGGGTTGCCCGTCTACGTTCAGGCGGTCGTGGACGGCGGAGCGCCGCGGTTCACCGGCGCGTGGACCGCCGTCCTGATCGACGTCTGAATCACAAGCCGACGCGCGTCGCGCCGGCGTCGCCCTGCGGGTCCTGCGTTTAAGAAAAATCGCCGCCGCCCGCGGCGCCTGCGAAGGGGATCGGCCGGTAGGGTCACTCACCTGGCGGAAAACCTCCGTCGTGACCACCGTGGCCCTCGAACTCCGTACGCCGACCCCCGCCCGGGCGCGCCCGGCCCTCGCCGACGTCTTCGCGGACCCGCGGGCGCTGGCGCGGGCGTTCGCCGCCGGCGACGCCGCGGCGCGGGAGCACGTCTGCCGGACGTGCCTCGGCCCGGTCTACGGCTACCTGCTGGCGCGGCTCGGCGACCGCGCCGAGGCGGACGACGCCGTCCAGGAGACGTTCCTCGCCGCCCTCGCGACCGCCTCGCG
>DASPNK010000146.1:0-2548 GCA_035626575.1 Planctomycetota bacterium
TACGACGTCTTTCCTCCCCCCATCGCCGCTCGATCCCGCCCTCGGGCGCCGCCCGACGGCGCGGTCGCTCCGCGCCGCCGCGGCGGTCCGATCCTAAAGATTGCGCTTGATGAAGTCGTAAATCGCCGAGTATTGCCCCCACACGTTCCCCGGCGCGCGCGGCGAGTGGTCGGAGCCCGGAAGCATCATCAGCTCGCAACGCTTGCCCGCGGCGTGGAGCGCGTCGACCAGCTGCAGCGTGTTCTGCGGATGGACGTTGTCGTCCATCGTTCCGTGGATGAGCAGCAGCTTGCCCTTCAGGTCCGCCGCGCGCTTGAGGATGGACGACTTGTCGTAGCCCTCGGCGTTGTCCGCGAGCAGCCCCATGTAACGCTCGGTGTAGATCGTGTCGTAGAGGCGCCAGTCGGTCACGGGCGCGCCGGCGACGCCGCACTTGAAGACGTCGGTGCGGGTCATGGCGTAGAGAGTCATGTACCCGCCGTAGCTCCAGCCGTGCACGGCGAGGCGCGACGGGTCGCACCACGGCTGCGCCTTCACCCACTCGAGGCCGTCGAGGGTGTCGCGTAACTCGACTTCGCCGAAATTGCGATGGACGGGCCACGCCGAACCCCAGCCCTTGCCGGACGCCGCGCGGTTGTCGCACACCCAGGTCGCATAGCCCTCCTGCGCCAGCAGGTGGAAGAAGCCGATCTGGCGCGTAAAGCGGTCGGCGACCTGGGGCGCGTTCGGCCCGCCGTAGAGGAAGACGAACGTCGGGATCTTCGCGTCCGCAGGCAGGTCGGGCGGGAGCACGAGCATCGATTCCAGCATCACGCCGTCGCGGGCCTTGACCTGCTGGAAGGAGACCTTGCCCTTGCGCGCCCGGCGCCACGCCGGCGCGGGGTTGGCGTCGATCACGCGCACCACCTTGCCGTCGCCGTCGTGCAGCGACTGCTGAGGCGGCGTGTCGACGTCGCTGACGACGTCGAGAAACCACGCGAAGTCCGGGCTGAAGCGGGTCATCATGTGGGTGCCCGCGCGGTCCGTCAGCCTGCGCAGTTCCTTGCCGTCGAGGCCGACGCGGTAGACGTCCACGGTCAACGGGCTGCGCTCCTTCGCGCTGAAGAAGAGCAGGCCGCGCGCCTCGTCGACGCCGTGCACTTCGGTCACGTCCCACGCGCCCGACGTGACCGGGTTCAGCAGCGAGCCGTCCGCGGCATGCCGGTACACGTGGCGGAAGCCGTCGCGGTCGCTCTCCCAGAGGAACGAGCCGTCGGCCAGCCAGCGCGGCATCGTCCCGACGCGCTCGACCCACGCCTTCGTCGTTTCGCGGAGCAGCGTGCGACCGCGGCCTTCGTCGTCGAACGCGACGAGATCGAGCCAGGTCTGGGCGCGGTCCTGCCACTGGGCGAGCAGACGCCCGTCGGCGGCCCAACCCACGTTGGAGATCAGGATCTCCTGCCCGGCGTAGGGGTCGGACATCCACCGCGTCTCGCCTCCGGTCGCCGCGACGACGCCGAGCCGCGCGTCCGGATTGGGATCGCCGACCTTGGGGTAGTGCGCGACGTGCGACTCCTGGTGCAGCGGCCGATGGTCGACGACGACGAACGTCGGCACCTTGGATTCGTCGAGTCGGAGATACGCGAGCTTCGAGGAGTCGGGCGACCACCAGAAGCCTCGCCATTCGCCGCGGCCGTACAACTCCTCCTGGTACACCCAGTCGAGGCGGCCGTTGAGGATCGTCTCCGAGCCGTCGCGGGTGAGGCGCGTTTCGGTCCCTTCGACCACCGACGCGACGTACAGGTCGTTGCCGCGGAGGAACGCGACCTTCGTGCCGTCGGGGCTGAACAGCGCTTCGTCCTCCGAACCCGCCGTCTTCGTCAGCCGTCGCCCGTCGCCGGTCGCGACCGCGACGTGGAAGAGGTCGTCGTCGACGGCGATCACGAACCCCGAGCGCTGCTCGTTCCACACGAGGTCGCCTCCTCCGAGGGCCTCCCGCGCGGCGTTCTCGGAGGCGCCCGCCCGCGTCAGCGCGGCGAGGACGGCGCTTTCGTCGAGGAGCGGCGAAGACTCCCACGTCTTCGGGTCGATGCGGTGAAGCTCGGCCGTCCGCTTCGCGCGGTTGAGCCGCGTCTCCTGCAGCACGCCGTCGGACAGCCACTCCAGCGACGTGAGGCTCGCGACGACCAGGGGGCGCCGCGACGTCGGGTGGTAGAGGTCTTCGAGGGTAAACGGGACGTCGGCGGGGCGGGTATCCTGCGCGACGAGCGGCAGGGCGCCGGCGAGGACGCAGGCGAGGCGGAGCGCGGCGAAGGCGGACGATCGGCGGGACGGTCGAACCACGGGTCAGCTCCCTTCCGGCCCCCGTCGGGGCGGGGCGCGGATGATATCGCCCCCCGACGGCCCTTCGGCGCGACGGACGCGGCGGATAGAGTTCCCGTCCTTCCGGAGCCGCCCCGATGATCCGTCTTCCGTCGCTTCTCCTCGGACTCGCCGCCGCCGTTTTCGCCGCCCCTCAGGACGCGCCGAAGCCCGGGACGGACACCCGCCCGCAGACCGGCGCGGACAC
>DASPNK010000147.1:0-3620 GCA_035626575.1 Planctomycetota bacterium
CACGCCGTGGCGGTCGCGCCCACGGTGCGCTTCGGTCGCCGCGGCGCGGAGCCCGCGCGTTCCGCATGCGTCGCGCGGCCGCGCGCGAAACCGGCCCGTCGGAGCGCCTTCACGTAGTTTTCACGGGGATTTGACAGCGCCGACGCGGAACGGTTATGTCTCCCATCCTCCCGCGCATCGCGCGGAGATCCGCGCGGCGCCCGGCGTCGCCCGCGTCGCATCCCGACGTGCCGTTTGTCCCCTGATGGAGTCGAAGACATGAAGCGTCTCTTGGTCGCGACGTGCGCGTTGGCGTCGCTGGTTTCCGCGCAGCTCCCCAACGGAGTCTGCTCCGGCGCGACGCCCGTATTCGCCGGCATCAACCCGTCGGCGCCGGCCGGCGCCAGCGGATCCTTCCTCACGAACGTCGGCGAGAGCGCCGGTCTCGAGGCGGGCAATCCCTCGGTGTGCACGAGCGCCGGTCGCGACGTGTTCTACACCTTCACTGCGAATACGAGCGGGTTGCACGTCTTCTCGACCTGCACGCCGGTCGGCTTCACCGCGGGGAGCAATTCGGACACCGTGCTGCAGATCCTCTCCGGGACGTGCGGCTCGCTGACGAGCCTCGCCTGCAACGACGAAGCGTGCGGAAGCCGTTCGACGGCGTCGGCGACGCTGACGTCGGGCACGACGTACTACGTGCGCGTCATGACGTGGAGCACCGGCGCGGGCGGCACCTTCTACCTGAGCATCACCGAGCCCGTTCCGCCCCCGGCGAACGACGACTTCGCGAACTCGATCGAGGTCTTCGACGGCGTCAACCCGGCGGCGCCGTTCGGCTCCGACGGCACGCGCTTCACCAACCTGGGCGCCGTCGAGGCGCTCGACACCAACGGCGGGACGATTCCGAACCCGACCTGCGGTTCGGGCAACAACAGCGACGTGTGGTTCCACTGGACGGCCGGCTTCGACGGCCAGGCGGTCGTGCAGGCCTGCCCGCCGCTCGGCTTCACGTCGCACGGATCGCACATCGACACCGTGATCCAGGTGCTCGACGGGTCGGCGACGACGCAGCTCGGCTGCAACGACGACTTCTGCGCCCCGGGCTTCGGCGGCAATGCGTATCTCTCTCGGGCGACCTTCGCGGCGACCTCGGGCTCGACCTACTACTTCCGCGTGATGTCGTGGTCGGGCACTCCCGACGGCAGCTTCTACCTGACGGTCGGCGCCGACGCGCAGAACGCTCAGGTGGGTACGGGCTGCGGCGCGATCGTCCCGACGCTCACGGCGAGCGGCGATCCGGTTCTCGGCATGCCGGGGACGATCACCCTGAATGCGGAAGCGAACGCGGGCGGCCTGATGTTCTTCTCGCCCCCGACGAACGTCTACACCGACCTCGGCGGCGGTTGCACGCTGTACCTGCAGAACCCGGGATTCATGATCCTCACGCCGATCTTCACCGACGGCTCGGGGACGTGGTCGCTCTCGATCACCTTCCCGAACGATCCCGCGTTCAGCGGCCTCGCGGCCGACCTGCAGGCGTTCCTCGTCGGGCAGAGCGGTCTGGCGTTCAGCAACGCGCTGCACCTCGTCCTCGGCTACTGAGCGACGACTCCGCGCCGGCCCTCGGGCCGGCGCGACGCGGCGGCGCGGCGGACCCTGCGGGGTCGGCCGCGCCGTCGGCGTTTTCGGGCGGCGCGGACGGCGGCGCCGCGCATCCTCCGACGCCCGGCGGACGGTTCGTAGCATGGCCCCGCCATGACCGACTCCGAGCGTGAACCGACGACCCTCGGCGCCCTGATCGAGCGCCAGGCCCGTCTGCGGCCCCGGGCCGCGTATCTGATCTTCGAAGACGACGGGCGCGTCGTCACTTACCGCGACCTGGACGAGATCACCGCGCAGGCCGCGCATCTCTTCGCCTCGCTCGGCGTCGCCCGCGGCGACAAGGTCGCGTTGCTGCTGCCGAACGTGCCCGAGTTCGTCTACTCGTACTTCGGCGCCATGCGCCTCGGCGCGGCGGCCGGCCCGCTCAACACCGCCCTCAAGGGCCCTGAGATCGCCTACATCCTCAACGACTCCGAAGCGAAGGTGCTCGTCACCGAGGCGAAGTACCTCGACGAAGTCGAGCGCGTGCGCCCCCAGCTCAAGCATCTTCAGCACGTGCTGTGCGTGGGCACGCCGGCGCCGGAGAACACGCTCGACTTCTACCGCGAGCTGTACCGCAGGCCGTCGACGCCGCCGAAGGTCGACGTCGCGCCGGAGGATCTCACCGAGATCATCTACACCTCCGGGACGACCGGCAACCCGAAGGGCGTGATGCTGAACCACCGGAACATGCTGGCGGACGCCCGCTACATCTCCGAGTGGTTCCGCTTCGACCCGTCGACGCGGATGAACTGCATCCTGCCGCTGTTCCACGTGAACGCGGAGATCGTCACCACGATCACGCCGCTCTACTTCGGCGGATCGGTCGTGCTCACGCAGCGGTTCACGCCGTCGCAGTTCTGGAAGACGATCGAGCGCTATCGCGTCAACGTGGTGTCGGTGGTCCCGACGATCCTGTCGATCCTCCTCGCGCGGCGGAAGTCGGAGGGGCCCGGCGACCTGTCGTCGGTCCGGTTCTTCATCTGCGGCGCCGCGCCGCTGCCGGTCGAGGTGCAGCTCAACTTCGAGAAGGAGTTCGGCATCCCCGTCTTCGAGGGATACGGCCTCTCCGAAACCACCTGCTATTCGTCGTTCAACCCGCCCGACCTCGCGAAGCGGAAGGTGGGTTCGATCGGCGTGGCGGTGGGCAACGAGATGTGCATTCTCGACGACGAGAACCGCCCGATGCCCGACGGCGAGATGGGCGAGATCTGCATCCGCGGCGACAACGTGATGTCGGGCTACTACAAGATGCCCGAGGCGACCGCGCGCGCGTTCGAGGGCGGCTGGTTCCACAGCGGCGACCTCGGGTTCCGCGACGCGGACGGCTTCTATTACATCCGGGACCGCAAGAAGGACATGATCATCCGCGGCGGTGAGAACATCTATCCGCGCGAGATCGACGAAGTGCTCTACAAGCACCCGAAGATCCGCGACGCGGCGACGATCGGCGTGCCGAACGCGGTGTACGGCGAAGAGGTGAAGTCGTACGTCGTGGTGAAGGAGGGCGAGTCGCTGGAAGCCGGCGAAGTGCTCCGGTACTGCCGCGATCACCTCGCCGACTACAAGTGCCCGAAGTCCGTCGCGTTCGTCGACGAGATCCCGAAGGGGCCTTCCGGCAAGCTGCTCCGTCGCGCGCTTCGCGACCTGGACAAGGGAGGCCGTTGAGTGGAGCGGACCGAACTGGACCTGGCGCTCCCCGACGATCTGCAGTTGCTGCAGCAGGCGGTGCGGGATTTCGCGGAGGCGGAGATCGCGCCGCGCCACGAGGAGATCGACCACGCCGCGACGCATCCGGCGGCGCTGGTCGACGCGATGCGCGACCTCGGCCTGTTCGGCGTGCTCGCGCCTTCGGAGCACGGCGGCGCCGGCCTCGGCCTGCTCGCGCAGGTCGTCGTCGTCGAGGAGCTGGCGCGCGTCGGCGGTTTCGCGGCGGCGATGGTCGCGGCGCACGGCGCCGCGCTGGGCGCGCTGGCGACCGGGGCCGGCGACGCCGC
>DASPNK010000148.1:0-5005 GCA_035626575.1 Planctomycetota bacterium
GACAGGGCGAGCGCGGCGCGGCGGAACGAGGTCGACATGCGGGAAGCTCCGTCCGCGGCGCCTTCGCAAGGCGCGCGCCGTCCGTCGACGGCGTCTCCCGGCGGCGCGGAGGCGGAGGGGCGCGGCCGACCGTCGAGGCGCAGCGTCACGCCGCGGTGACGCATGCTACCGACGCGCGCGCCGGCGTCCCCGAGGCTTACCGGTGCTGGATCTTCGGCCAGTAGGCCTCGAAGGTGAACAGCGGCGAGTTGTCGGGATCGTGGCAATTCCGACAGGTGTGGACGTCGACCTTCCCGCCCGGCGTCTTCGTCCGGTTCTGCACGTGCTCCAGCGACGGCCCGTGACAGTGCTCGCAGTCGACGTCGGTGCGTTCGGGCGTCGACGCCGGATCGACGAATCCCCCCTCGAGGCCCCACCCCGTCACGTGACACTTCGCGCATTCGGGGTCCTGGTCGTCGCCGCTCTTCTTCAGCGTCTCCCACGCCCGCTGGTGCCGGCTCATGGAAAGTTCGTCGCACGCCGCACGGTGGCACGACGCGCAGGCGGCGTCGCCCGCGTAGGCGCCGGGCGCGGGGACGCGATTGACGCGCGTGAGCAAGCCCTCGTCCGCGACGGCGCGCCGGTACGACGCGAGGATCTCCGCGGCCTTCGGATCCGCCGGACGCTTCTCTTCGAGCACGAGCGCGTCGACGAGTTGGGCGGCGCCCGGGCGGATCAGGCCGAGCGCGCGCCCTTTGGCGCCGGCCGCGACGACCGGCATGCCGAGAGCGTCCTTCGCGAGGCGGACCGGCGCGTCGGCGTATCCGGGGACCGCGAAAAGCGTCTTTGCGCGGTGCGCTTCGGGCACGGCTTCGGCGAGCGTCGACAGGTCCTCCTCGGGACCGTTGTAGACCACGAGCACGAACGCCGCCTCGGCGCAGGACGCGATCTCGCGGGCCAGGGCCTCGGCGGCCGGCGTGGTGGTCACTCCGGTCTGCGGAGGCAGCGGGGCGACGAGGCCGATGAGCACGCCGCCCGTCGCGCCGAGCGGCGCCTGAGGGGTGAAGACCTCCTCCTCGCCGATACGGGCGTTGGCGAGCACCACCGGAAACGACGCGAGCCCGCGCCGCTCGGCGAACGCCTGCGCGCCGATCTTGAACTCGCCTGCGCCGGGCACGAGCGCGTCGTAGCGCATCTCCGACAGCGCCATCAGGAAGTGCTCGAGCTTGAGCTCCTGCTGACGCCCGCCTTCGTCGATCATGTCGCCGACGCTCACGGCGACGAGGTCGGGCCGGGTGCGGCGAAGCTCCGCGAGCGCGTGCGCGCGTTTGTCGATGCCGCCGAGCTTCGGCTTGCTGCAGCCGCAGGGTCGGATGAACCCCTTCTCGTGGCCCGAGAGCACGATGAGAGGTCCCGTCGACGGCGCGGGCCGCGACGCGGCGTCCTGCGGGGCGTCGGCGGCGCGGGAGGCCGACGCGGACGGCGCCTCCGACGTGTCGCCGGGAGGCGGCGCGCCTTCGATCGCGACGGGCGCGGGCGCGCCGCGGTCGCAGGCGGAGACGGCGAGAAAGAGGGCGGCGAGGATCGCCGCGGCGAAGACGCCGGTCGAGGACGTGCGCATCGGAGGACTCTCAGGCGTTTCGCGCGGAGGCGGAGCGAGGCGCCCGCGGGAAGTCCGGGCGGCGGACGACGCGCGCCTCGGCGGCGACGATGCGCGGAGCGGCGGCGCGAAGCTCGCTGCGACGACGACGCCGCGCGAAATCCGGACGACTTCGGCGCGGCGCCTGCGGGACCCGGGAACGGTCGGCGGCGCGGACGCGCCGCCGGAGGCCGGTCATTCCTTGACCATCGCGTAGAAGTACGCCGTCAGCACGTCTTCGCCGGGGACGTTCGTCCGCACCACGAGAGTGCCGCGCTGATACTTCGCCTCGACGCCGGGAAGCAGCGTCACCCGCACTTTGTATTCGCGCCCCGCGGCGACCTCGACCAGCTCCGCCTTGAACAGGCCCTCGGGCTTCAGCTCGAGGCCTTCGATCTTGAGGTCGGCGGCGCCGGTCTTGGTGATCTGGATCTCGCGCGCGGTCGTCGTGTCGCCCTTCTTGATGGCGCCGAAGTTGAAGCTCTTCGGCTTCATCTGCACTTCGCCGTCGATGATGGCGCCGAACTTCACCTGAAACTGCTGCATCGACGGCAGGTCGGTGACGAAGGTGTACGTCCCGCGCAGCTCGCCGACCGGCGGGTTCCCTTCGATCCAGCACGTGACGCGGTAGCCCTTGATCGGCCCTTCGGTCAGCGGCGCGAAGCGCGCCTTCACGAACGGCACGTCGCTCTGCACGTCGCGCAGGGTCGCCTTGAGGCCGCCCGGCGTCACGATGTCGAACTCGACCTCGGGGAACTTCGTGCCTTTGCGCAGCGCGCCGAAATGCACCTCGCCGACGGTCGCGCGGAACGCGGGCGAGATGCGCCCGACCATCTGCAGGTTGAAGCGCGGCTGCGTCGGATCGTTGCTCTCGACCACGAGGACCTTGTTGACCGGTCCCGAAAAGGTCTGCGTGTTGAGCGTCGCGCGCACCTTGGTCTTCTCGCCCGGCTCGAGACGCTTCTTCTCCGGATCCGCCACCGTGCACTGGCAGGTCGGATTGATGCGGATGATGTCGAGCGGCGCCTTCCCCGTGTTCATCAGCTCGAAGTCGTACTCGAGCTTGTCGTTCTGCGGCGCCTCCCCGAAATCGTAGGTCGCCTTGGGGGACGCGATCCTCGGCCCGTTCGGGTCCGCCGCGGGCGCCGGGCGGGGCGCGGGCTGCGGCGTCGGGGCGGGAGCGGGCGTCTGACCGGCGGCGTACGCCGCAGCGAGCGCGACGGCGACGGCCGAACGCAGGAGACTTCGATGCTTCATGGCGGCGAGGGACCTCTCGGCCGAACTATAGGCCCGGAAAAGGCGGGAGCAAAGGTATTTAACGGGCGGCGGCGCGCGACGGCGAGCGCGCGGACGGCGGAAAATCGGCGGAACCGCGGCGCCCCCTACGTCGCGCCCGTCGGAAGGCTCCCCGGACGCGTCGGCGCGCGCCCTTGACGCCGGGCGGCGTCCGGCGAACGTCGCCGCATGATCCGGTTTCGCGTCGCCGTGTGCGCGTCGGTCGCCGCGTTTCTCGCCGGCTGCGGCGGTCCGGAGACGCCGGTCGAGACCTACCGCGCGTATCTGAGCGCCGTCGCGAGGGGCGACGAGGCGCTCGCGTGGACTTTCCTCTCCGCCTCGAGCCGCGCGCGTCTCGAGGCGGAGGCCGCCGCGTTCGACGCGACGGCGGGCGCGTCCCTCGCCGACGACGAGCGCGGGTCCGAAGCCGCGCTGCGGCGCGCGCTGTCGTCCGGACCGCCCCATCACGCCCCGGCGATCGGCGTCGACGCCGTCGAGCGCGCGGAGATCGTCGAGGTCGCGCGCACCGACGCGTCGGCGACGCTGCGGGTCGCGACGCCGGAAGGGGCGCGGACGACGGTTCTACGGTTCGAGGACGGCGGTTGGCGCGTGGAGCTCGCGGGGCCGTGAACGGCCCCCGACGCGCCGTCAGGTCGTGACCTGGATCGTGTGCGAGCCGGTCTGACCCGACCCGTTCACGGCGGTCGCGATCACCTGATTGCCCGCCGAGTTCGGCGGAATGGTGATGCAGGCGACGTAGGTGCCGTCGCTCACCTGCCGGATCGAGTACGCGAGCTCGACGCCGTTCATCGTCGCGGAGAACGCGACGCCCGAGGGCGGCGTGGTCACGATCGTCACGCAGGTGACGGTGCCCTGCTGCGCGCCGTTGTTGCCGTAGACGGAAACCGGCGCGAGACGCGCCTCGGAAACCGCCGGCCCGTGGTCCGCCGCCGCGGCCGGGGCCGCGAGGAAAACCGCAAAACACAGGGCGAGGAGGCGGGGCGAGCAGGGCATGGCGATCGGTCTCGCGAGGCGCTCGGTCGCGCTTCACGAGGCCGGGCGAAGTGTAGCCGGCGCGCCCTCGGAGGGTCAAAAGGACTTTTTCTACGAAGGCGCCAAGGCGCGCGGGCGCGAAGGAATCTCGCCGATACGGGGCGCGAGAGTCAGATGCGGTTGAACCCGAGCTCCCCGTTCTGCGCCTCCACGCGCACGCGATCTCCGTCGGCGAAACGCCCTTCGAGAAGGCCGCGCGCCAACTGGTCGGTGAGCCGCTTCTTGAGCACCCGCTTGAGCGGGCGCGCCCCGAGCAGCGGGTCGTAACCCTCCTCCGAGAGCAGGTCCTTCGCCGCATCGTCCACCTCCAGCGTCACGCCCTGCGCCGCCAGGCGGTCGACGATCGGCTTCAGCTGGATGTCGAGGATGGCGCGGATCTGCGCCTGCCGCAGCCGGCCGAACACGATGATCTCGTCGAGTCGGTTCAGGAACTCCGGCGGGAAGTGCGCCCGGACGTCTTCGAGGACGGCGTCGCGGACGCCGGGCTCGTCGGGGTCGGCCTCCATCAGCCTGCGGCTGCCGAGGTTGGATGTGAGGATGAGCACCGCGTTGCGGAAATCGACGGTCCGGCCCTTCCCGTCGGTGAGACGGCCGTCGTCGAGAACCTGCAGCAGCGTGTGGAAGACGTCGGGGTGCGCCTTCTCGACCTCGTCGAGGAGGATCACCGAGTACGGTCGCCGGCGCACGGCCTCGGTGAGCTGACCGCCTTCGTCGTAGCCGACGTAGCCCGGCGGCGCGCCGATGAGGCGCGAGACGGTGTGCTTTTCCTGATACTCGCTCATGTCGATGCGGATCATGGCCTGCTCGCTGTCGAACAGGAACTCGGCCAGGGCGCGCGCCAGCTCGGTCTTGCCGACGCCGGTCGGGCCGAGGAAGATGAACGAGCCGATCGGGCGGCGCGGGTCCTTGATCCCGGAGCGCGCGCGGATGACGGCGTCGGCCACGAGCTGGACGGCCTCGTCCTGTCCGATCACGCGCTCGTGCAGGACCTCGTCGAGGCGCAGCAGCTTGTGCCGCTCGCCCTCCATGAGCCGCGCGACCGGGATACCGGTCCAGCGG
>DASPNK010000149.1:0-3602 GCA_035626575.1 Planctomycetota bacterium
CGAGCGCGAGCTGGGGCTGCGCTACCCGATGGACTCGGTGCTCATCGCGGGCGGGGCGCGGCCGATCATCTACGGCGTCTACCGCACGCTGGTCGACCCGGGCGACACGGTCGTCTATCCCGCGCCCTCCTGGAACAACAACCACTACTGCACGCTGCTCGGCGCCCGGGCGGTCCGCGTCACGACGTCGGCCGCGACCAACTTCCTCCCAACGGCCGAGCAGCTCGCCCCTCACCTTCCCGGCGCGCGCCTTCTCGCCCTCTGCTCGCCGCAGAACCCGACGGGCACCTGTTTCGGCGCGCAGCAGCTCGCCGACGTCGTCGACCTCGTGCTGGCGGAGAACCGCCGGCGCGGCCCGACCGAGCGCCCGCTGTTCGTGATGTTCGACCAGGTGTACTGGACGCTCACCTTCGACGGCGTGAAGCACGTCGACCCGGTGAGCCTGCGCCCGGCGGCGGCGCCGTACGTCGTTTACGTCGACGGCCTCTCGAAGGCGTTCTCCGCGACCGGCCTCCGCGTCGGCTACGGCGTCGGGCCGCCCGAGATCATGCGCCGGATGTCGGACGTGCTCGGCCACGTCGGCGCGTGGGCGCCGCGCCCGGAGCAGGCCGCTTCGGCGCGGTTCCTCGAAGACGCCGAAGCGGTCCGCGCCTTCAAGCGCACCTTCGTCGGCGGCGCGCGGGCGCGGCTGAAGGCGCTGCACGACGGGCTCACGGCGCTGAAGAAGGCCGGAGCGCCGGTCGACGCCATCGAGCCGATGGGCGCGATCTACCTCACCGTGCGCTTCGACGTCGTCGGACGGACAGCGCCCGACGGGACGCGCCTCGCCACAGGCGACGACGTCCGGCGCTACGTGCTCGAGCGCGCGCAAGTCGGCGTCGTGCCGTTCAACTCGTTCGACTACCGGCTCGACGACGGCTGGTTCCGTTGCTCGGTCGGCGCCGTCGGCGTCGACGAGATCGAGCGCGCCATGCCCCGCCTCGCCGCCGCGCTGGAGGCCCTGCGATGACCGACCTCGCTCCCGCGGCCGAAGAGCGGCGTCGCGAGGTGGAGGCGCAGAAGCGTCTCGCCGCGCGCCGCGCCGTCGAGTTCGTCGAGGACGGCATGCTGCTCGGGCTCGGGACGGGATCGACCGCGGCCTACGCCGTCGGGGCGCTCGCCGAGCGCCTCCGCGGCGGCCTGAAGCTCGAAGGCGCCGTGCCGACCTCCGAGGCGACGCGCGCGCAGGCCGAGCGCCTCGGCATCCCGCTGAAGCGACTCGCCGACGTCGCCCGCCTGCACCTCGCGATCGACGGCGCCGACGAGGTCGATCCGCACCTCAACCTCGTGAAGGGCGGCGGCGGCGCGCTGCTGCGCGAGAAGGTCGTCGAGTCGCTCGCGGAGCGCTTCATCGTCGTCGTCGACGCGTCGAAGCTCGCGCCGAAGCTCGGCGGGTTCCCCCTGCCGGTGGAGGTCGCCCCCTTCGCGGCCGAGGTCGTGGCGCGCGCCGTCGAACGCCTCGGCGGCAAGCCGCGTCTCCGCCTCGCGCGCGACGGCGGGCCGTTCCTCACCGACAACGGCTTCCACCTCCTCGATTGCGACTTCGGCCGCATCGACGATCCGCCCGCTCTCGCGGCCAAGCTCGACGCCCAGCCGGGCGTCGCCGAGCACGGCCTGTTCTGCGGCATGGCGTCGCTGGTGGTGGTCGGCCGTCGCTACGGCGTCGAGATGATCCCGAAGCGGTGAGCTTCGACCTCGCGCGGTACGCGGCCTGCCCGCGCGGCGTCGAGCCCGCGCTCGCCGCCGAGCTGGCCGCGCTCGGCGCGCGCGAGATCCGACCGCGTGCGGGCGGCGCGGCGTTCGTCGCCGACGACGCGACGGTCTCTGCGGCCCTCGTCCGGCTGCGCTCGGCGACGCGGCTCCTCACCCGCGTCGCGCAGGGGCCGGCCCGCGATCCGCGCGACGTCTACGAGCTGTCGGCGTCGGTCGACTGGTTGAAGCTCCTCCGCCGCGGAGACGCCTTCGCCGTCGAGGCGTCGACCCGCGACTCGTGCTTCAACCACTCCGGGTACGCCGCGCTCGTCGTGAAGGACGGGCTGGTCGACCGCCTCCGCGCCGACGTCGGCGCGCGCCCGGACGTCGACGCGAAGAACCCCGACCTCAAGGTGAAGCTCGTCGTCTCGCGCGACCTCGCGACCCTTTGGATCGACGAGTCCGGCGAGAGCCTTCACAAGCGGGGCTGGCGCGCGGCGCAGGTGAAGAGCCCGCTCAACGAGGCGCTCGCCGCCGGCCTGCTCCTCCTCGCGGGCTTCGACGGCTCGACCGCGTTCGAAGACCCGATGTGCGGCGCCGGCGGATTCGTGATCGAGGCGGCGTGCCTCGCGCTGAACCGCGCGCCGCGGCTCGAGCGCGCCTTCGCGATCGAACGCCGCCCCGGTTTCGACGCACGCCTGCTCGAAGACGCTCGCCGCGCCGCGCGCGCGCTCGAGCGCCCGCAGGCGCCGTTCCCGATCGCGGGCGCCGATCGGCATCGCGGCGCGGTCCAGCTCGGCCGCACGGCGGCCGTGAAGGCGGGCGTCGACGAGGTCGTGTCGCTGGACGTCGCCGACTGCGCGACCTGGGCGCCGCCCTTCGCGCCGGGCCTCTGCTGCGTGAACCCGCCTTACGGCGTGCGTCTCGGCGAGGGGGACGACCTCCGCGAGTCGTGGTTCCAGCTCGGGAGGTATTTCCGTCGCAGGCCCGGTCTCGTCGCCTGGGTGCTTTCGGGAGAGCCCGAGCTGACCGTGAAGATCGGCCTCAAGGCGTCGCGCCGCATCCCCGTGAGCAACGGCCCCATCGACTGCCGGTTCGTGAGGTACGAGGTTCTCGCCGCCGCCGACCGCCCGGGCGGGCCCCGGCCGCCGTCCGCCGGCGACGCGGTCCCGGCGAGCCCGCAGTCGACGCCGTTCCCCGAGGCGGACGACGCGGACCGGGACGCCCCCGACGACGCCTGACCGGCGTCAACGGAAACGCACGGCGGGCAGCTCGTCGGCCGCCGCGGCCGCCGCCACGAGGATCCCGACGCCCGCCGCCAGGCCGGGCCGTTCGGGTCCCGCCGCGAACCCGCGGAGCGCGTCGGACTCCGGCCCGTCGAACAGCGGACCGGCGGCCGCGCCCGGCGCGAACCGGCACCGGAGCCACGTCGGCGCGACGCCGTCGGGCGCGCGCGCGCCGTCGGCGCCGAGGACCTGCTCCACGTCGGCCTCCAGCGCGCCGAAGCCCGGCCGTCGCAGATGCAGCCGGCGCGGGGTCGGACCGACTCCCCACGTCGCCGCGCGCGCCGCCGGCGACGCGGCGAGGTCGAGCAGCACGGCGGCCTCCGCCGCGACGTCGCGCGCCCGCCAGGCGACGACGCCGACCGCCGGCCCGCCTTCGGGCTGCGCCTCCAGGCGGCCGTCGGGCGCGTTCGCCGACCAGGCGCGCAGGTCGGCCAGCACGGCGCCGACGGTGAGCGCGCGCGTCGGCGCGATCAGCACCGCGGCGCCGAGGTCGACGCCCGCGTCCCCCGCGCCCGACGCGCCGCGGAGCCGGAGCACGGGGCGCGCCGAGGGCGCCGTCGGACCGCCGCCGGCGGGCCGCCCCTC
>DASPNK010000150.1:0-8929 GCA_035626575.1 Planctomycetota bacterium
CGCCCGAGATGCGGGATGCGCGGCGCCGTGCGCGCGTCGGCGCGGACCACGGGCAATCCCTCGGGGGCGCGCGAAGAGCGATCTTCGAGCACCACGCCTTCGGCGTCGACGACGAGGCGCCACGCCGCCGCCTCGACGAGCGCGAACGGCCGCCGCAGCTCCATGTCGACGCCGACGCGGCTCGGATAGAGCCGCCGCACGCGCGTCACGCGCCGCACCCACGGGTGCGACTCGTAGGCGCGGCGCACGTCGCTCTCGAGCGCGGGGTCGGCGATCGATCGCGCGGCGATGCCCGGCGGGCGCCGCAGCGCCTCGCACACGTCGCGCGGCACGTAAGGCGGAAAACCCTCGGCCGCGACGGCCGCCGGCTCGACGCGGCAGCGCCGCGATCCGAGAACGCGCGTCTTCAGCGTCGACGCGAGGACCAGCTCCAGCGCGACGACGGCGACGAAGATCCCGACCTTCGGCGCGGGGCCGCGCAGGAGCGCGTCCCACAGATCGGCGAGACCGAACAGCAGCGTGCGCCGCAGCTCGTCGTCGCGCCCGTCGACGGTCCTCGTCGCCATATGCCGGCCGTCGTGCGCGGCCGAAACCCGCTCAGCCGACCTTCGCCGCGCCCGTGCTCTGGGTCGCGGTCACGAACTTCTTCTGGCTCTGCTCCTTCATGGAGCGGTACTGGTTCTCGAAGTCCTCGATGAACATCTGCGTCGTCTCGATGAGGCTGCGCAGCATCTCCTTGTCGACGTTCACCGTCTGTTCCGAACGCGCGAGCTCCAGCTCGTGGTTCATGAGACCGAGCGCGACGCGAACGGGGTGCAGCCTGCGGTCGACGAACTTGCCGATATCCATGACGGCCTCCATGAAGCTTCGGAGTCTACCGGCGGTCTCCGCGGCGTAGAAGCCCGCGACGGGACGCGAAACGATCCTCGCGACCGAGGGCGCCGGCGCGGTCACGGCCAGCACCGCACCTCGCGCTCGAGCCGCACGCCGAAGCGCTCGAAGACGGTCTTCTCGATCATTTCCAGCAAGCCGCGAACGTCGTCCGCGGAGGCCGACCCGAGGTTCTCGACGAAGTTGCCGTGGAGGGGCGAGACCCGGGCTCCGCCCCGCACCGTCCCCTTCAGCCCGGCCGCTTCGACGAGCTTGCCCGCCGACGCGCCTTCGGGATTCACGAAGGCGCAGCCGAAGTTGGCCCCGGTCGTGGGCTGCGCCGCGTTCTTCTCCTTGAGGATCCGCCCCGCCGCCTTCTTCAGCTCCCGCCGGTCGCCCGGAACGAGGCGGAACGTCGCGCCGGTCACGACCGCCCCGGGCGGGATCGCCGCCTTCCGGTACGAGAACCGGAGGGCCTCCGCTGGCGCGGTTTCGACGCGGCCGTCGGAAGTCGCCAGCTCGACCTCGACCGTCGACCGGGAGATCGAGCCCCACCGCCCCCCCGCGTTCATCGCGATCGCGCCGCCGATCTGCGCGGGGATGCCGGCGAGAGTCTCCAGCCCGCCGAGCCCGGCGTCGGTCGTCCGGGCGATCAACTCGGTCAGGGAGACGCCGGCCCCGGCGCGCACGCGGTCGCCGTCGATTTCGATCCGGTCGAGGCGCGCGGGATGGATCACGGCCGCGTCCACACCGCCGTCCGCGACCAGCAGGTTGGCCCCCGCTCCGAGGACGAGCGTGCGCACGCCCGCCGCTCGGGCCGCGCGCAGGAACGCCGCGACCTCGACCGCGTCCGCCGGCTCGAAAAACCACCGCGCCGGCCCGCCGAGCCCGACGGTCGTGAAGGGCGCGAGGGGGACGTCGCGCCGCAGGCCGGCGGTGAACGGCTCGGTCCAGTCCATGACGGTCTCGAGGACCGTCACACCGTACCCGGCCGCACCGTCGTCGTCGGGGCGGTCTTCGGCGCGGGTTTCTTCGACGGGGCGCGGGGGGCGCTCTCGCGCTTCGGGGCCGACGTCGACCCCTTCGCCCCGCCCGACTTGCGGGCGGGCGCCTTCGGGGCGGCGGCCTTGCTCGACAACGCGCCCACCCGCGGCAACGCGATGCGATCGCCGGCCCGCAGGCGGTTCGGGTCGATCCCCGGGTTCGCGTCGATCAGGGCGGCCACGTGCCGCACGCCGCCGAGTTGCTTCGACGCGATGCCGCGAAGCGTGTCGCCGCGCTTGATCACGTACTGAGGCGGCGGCTCCTCCGGTCCGAGCGGAGGCGGCGGCTCCGTCCGCGCCGGAGGCGTCCGGAAACGCCCGTTCTTGAGGTCGTCGAATTCCAGAGCGCCCAGGGGATCGGGCCGCGCGGCGGCCGCCTTCCGCGGCTCGATCCCCGCCGACGGCCGCGGCGCCGCCTCGGCCTTCTCGGCGTTCACGAGCGCCGTGGCGAGAAGGACGGTGATCAGCCCGGTGACCAGGAGGACGGCGACTTTCTCCGGACTCATGACGGGTTCTCCCGGCCCGCGGAACCGCGCGGGCGGCGGGGTCGGATGACGGAAGCCCCGTCGCGGCGTAAGGGACGCGGCTCCCGGTCCGCGTCCCCCGGTTTGCGCGAGGCGCCGGCTGCGAAGGCCGGCGTCGGCCGCGACGGGTCTTCCGATGTGCGGGCGCGCGTTCCGGCGGACCGCGGCGTGAGACGGGCGGGGCCGTTCATGCGGCCCTCGCGGCGAGTGCGGACGCCGGAGCGGCGTCCGGAGCGACGCTTTCCTCGGGGGACGGGGTCGCGGACGCCTCGGCCGCGCGCGCGGCTTCGGCGTCCTCTTCGGCCGCGGCGACGCGCGCGACCGAACACACGAGGCCGACGCACGCGCCGAGCAGGATCATCGACGAGCCGCCGTAGGACACGAACGGCAGGTTGATGCCTTTCGGAGGGACGACGTTCGTCGCCACCGCGACGTTCACCGCCGCCTGCAGCGCGATGAGGAACGACCCGCCGAACGCGAGCGTGAATCCGAATCGATCCTTCGACGCCGCGGCGATGCGCATGCCGTGGAGGAAGATCAGCACGAAGGCGGTCAAGACCGCGGCCGCTCCGACGAAACCGGTCTGCTCCCCCACCGCGGCGAGGATGAAGTCGTTGTGGTTCTGGGGAACCCAGCCGAGGTGGCTGCGGGCGTCGCCGAAGCCGCGCCCGAACCAGCCGCCCGATCCGAGCGCGCGCAACGCCTGGTCGACCTGCCCGGTCGCCGAACGGTCCTGGAAGCCCTTGCGGTAGATCTCGAGCCGGTCGCGGATGTAGGCGAACTTCCCGCTCATCACGATGATCAGCGCCGGGGCCCCCATCGCGATCGGCGGCATGAGGTGGACCAGCCGCGCGCCGCTGACGAACAGCGACACCGCGCCGATGACGGCGAGGAGCAGCGTCGTGCCGAGGTCTTTCTCCGCGAGCACGAGGCCGGCCGTGACCGCGACCCCGAGGAGCCCCGGCGCCGCGCCGGTCCAGAAGGCGCGGATGCGTTCCCCGCGCCCGACGGCGTAGGCGCCGCACCACACGATCAGCGTCAGCTTGGCGATCTCCGACGGCTGCAAGTGGCCGACGCCGGGCACGTCGAACCAGCGACGCGCGCCCATCTGCTCTTCGCCCGCGAAGAGGACGCCGATCAGGAGCGCCCAGGTGCCGCCGAGGATCCACGGAGCGAGCCGGAGGAGCCGCCGGTAGTCGAACCGGCTGGTGAAGAACGCCGCCGCCGCGGCGACGGCGATGAAGAACGCCTGCTTCCGCGCGTAGCCGTACGGCTCGCCGCCGCCGAGGGCGCCGTCGCCGACGCTTCCGACGAGAAGGAGGCCGAACAGGCTGAGCGCCGCGGCGAGGAACGCCGTCGACCGCGCGGAGGAGCGCGTCGAGCCCGCGCCGATGAGGAGCGCGCGGCCGCTCATGCGCAAACCTCCAGCACGCGCTCGAGGCCGACGCCGCGGGACGCCTTCAGCAAGACCACGCCGGGGCTTCCGGTCAGTCGTCGGAAGTCGTCGGTCGCCGCGGCGGCGTCCGCCCGCAACGTCAGCGCGCCGGATCCGAAACCGCGGCGGAAGTCTTCGCCGTGCCGGCCGACGAACACCGCTTCGCCGACCCCTGCCGCGGCCGCCTGCCGACCCAACGCCTCGTGGCGTTCCGCGGCGGCGGCGCCCAGCTCCAGCATGTCGCCGAGCACGGCGCGCCGCGGGCCGTCGACGCGCGCCAGCTCGGCGAGCGCCGCGCCCGCCGACAGCGGGTTCGCGTTGTAGCAGTCGACCCACACCGTCGCGGCGCGGCATCGACGCACTTCGCCGCGCAGCTCCGACGGCTTCAGCGCCGGAGCCGCGGCGGCGATCGCCTCCTCGGGCACGCCGAGCTCGCGCGCGACGACCGCCGCGAGCAGGAGGTTGGAGCGCGCGAAGGAGAACGGGAACGCCGGCGCCGCGATCGTCGGGCCGTTCGGGCGGAGTCGGAACGCCGGGGCGCCGTCGGGCCGCGTCACGGGGATCGCGCGCACGTCGCAGTCCGGGCTGAAGCCGCAACGGGTCGCGCGGACGTGCGCGGGGAAAGTCGCCCCGGCGAGGACGGGATCGTCGCCGTTCACGAACGCGCGGCCTCCGGAGGGCAGCGCCTCGACGAGCGCAAGCTCCTCGCGGAGCACGCCGGCGAGATCGCCGAAGCCTTCGAGGTGCTCTTCGCCCACGGCGACCACGACGGCGACGTCGGGCCGCGCGAGCGCCGCGAGCGGCGCGATTTCGCCGGGGTGGTTGGAGCCGATCTCGACCACGGCGGCCGCGGTGTCGGGCTCGAGCCTGCACAGCGTCATCGGAACGCCGGCGTGGTTGTTGAACGACTTCTCGGACGCGACGACGGGCCGGTCGGCGCCGAGCAGCGCCGCCAGCATGTTCTTGGTCGAGGTCTTTCCGGCGCTGCCGCCGACGGCGACCAGCGGTCCCCGGTACTTCGACCGCACGAGCGCCGCGAGGCGCTGCAGCGCGTCGATCCCGTCCCGCACGAGGACGACGCGCGGATGCGGCGGAACGCCGTCTTCGGCGATCACCAGCGACGCGCCGGCGGCCAGCGCCTGCGGCACGTACTTCCGGCCGTCGTCCTTCTCCCCGCGACGGGCGAGAAAGACGTCGCCCGGCTTCACGCACCGGCTATCGACGGCGAGGCCCGTGGCCGCGCGCGCCCCGTCGGTCGGAGCGGGGGCGCCCAGCGCGGCGGCGATCTCCGCGACCGGAACGGGGATCATCCCAGGGCCCCGCGTTCGCGCAGCGCGTCGCGCGCGGCTTCGGCGTCTTCGAACTTGAGGTAGTGGTCGCCGACGTGCTGGAACGTTTCAGGACCCTTGCCGGCGATGAGGACCACGTCGCCCGGCTCGGCCGACGCGACGGCGCGACGGATCGCGGCGCCCCGGTCGAGCTCGACCTCCACGCGGTCGAGGCGCGAGAAGCCGCCGACCACGGCGGCGATGATGTCGGCCGGGTTCTCGGAGCGCGGGTTGTCGCTGGTGACGATCGCGGCGTCGGCGGCGAGGTCGGCGGCGCGGCCCATGCGCAGCCGCTTGCCGCGCGGACGGTCGCCGCCCGCGCCGAAGACCGCGATGACGCGGCCCTTCGCGAACGCGCGGCACGTGGTCAGCGCCTGCTCGAGCGACGACTCGTTGTGCGCGTAATCGACGAACACCGCGACGGGGCCGCCGCCGTCGATGCGCTCCATGCGTCCCGGAACCGCTTCGACCGCGCGGAGCCCGGCGAGCGCCGCTTCGGGCTCGAGGCCGAGGGACAGCGCGGCGGTGAGCGCGCCGAGGAGGTTCGACGCCGACGCCCGTCCGACGAGCGGCGAGCGCAGCGAGTACCGGCCCATGGGCGTACGCACGTCGAGGTCGAGCCCGGTCGCGTCGAGACGACGCACGTCGCCGCGCACGTCGGCGCGGCCGTCGAGGCCGTAGGTGAGCACGCGGGCGCGCGTGGCCTCGGCGAAGAGCTCCGACGCCGGATCGTCGGCGTTGATCACCGCCGACGCCGTCGGCGCCAGCAGGCGGAACAGCTCGAGCTTCGCGTCCAGGTACTCCTCGGTGGAGCCGTGGTAGTCGAGGTGGTCGCGGCCGAACGAGGTGAACACCGCGCAGCCGAGCGGCACGCCTTCGGCGCGGCCTTCGGCGAGCGAGATCGAAGAGAACTCGATCGCGCACGCGCCGTAGCCGTCGTCGGCCAGCGCGGCGAGCTCCTCCGAGGTGCGTTCGGCGCCCAGCGCGCGCGCGCGGCGGCCGCGGGCGCCGCGGCCCACGGCGTGATTCGTCGTCTCGAGGATCGCCGCCCGCACGCCCGCGCCGGCGAACGACGCCTGGATCAGGCGCGCGGTCGACGACTTGCCGTTGGTGCCGGTGACGCCGGCGAGGCGCAGCGCGGAGACGCGGCCGGCGAAGCCCGCCGCCATGAAGGCGAGGGCGCGGCGCGCGTCCTGCGCGCGCAGCACCGGCACCTCGCACGAGGGCGCGTCGGCCGCGTCGGCCACGATCGCCACCGCGCCCCGACGCACCGCCTCCGCGCACGCCGCGCGCGCTTCGGCGAACGCGCCGCCCACGACCACGAACACGTCGCCGGGACGCACGGCCGCGGGGTCGGAGGTCACGCCGCCCACGTCGAGGTCGCCGCGGTCGGGCACGGTCAGGAGGCGGCCGCAGGCGGCCAGTTCGGAGAGCTTCACGGGCGGTCCCTCAGTATTCGGTGAACCAGTCCACCAGGAGCTTCCACAGGGTGCGGACGGCGCGGATCACCGAGCCTCCGCGGACGCCGCGGCGAGCGCGTCGACGCGATCGTGCGGCACGCCGAGCAGCTCCAGCGTGCGCTCCGTCACCTCCTTCACCACCGGGCCCGAAATGGCGCCGCCGGTGTAGGCGGAGTTCGACGAAATGTTGACCTTGTGATGCACCACCACGACCACGATGCGCGGGTCCTGCGCGGGCGCGATCGCGGCCATCCACGCGTTGTAGTCGCGCGTCGCGCCGTGCCGGTAGTCGAACTGCGACGTCCCGGTCTTGCCCATGTACACGTACTTGTCGGAGTACGCGGTGGCGTGCGCGGTGCCCTTCGGATGGTCGATCACGGAGATCATTCCGCGACGCACCGAGTCGGCCGCGCGGCGCGACAGCACGCGCGTGCGGCGCGGCGTCGGCCGGAAGACGTGGTCGCCGCGCTCCACCGAGCGCACGATGCAGGGCGCGAGGCGCTCGCCGCCGGTCGCGAACACGGTGTACGCCGCGGCGAGCCCGAGCGGCGAAACCTGGAGCCCGTATCCCTGGCAGAACGATACGCCTTCCCACGGGTCGCGCGCCGGCGGCAGCCCGAGCCGGCGGTCGCCGCGCTGCGGGTAGATGTACGGCGACGACTCGCCGGGCAGGCCGGAGCCGGGTTTCTCCAGCAGGCGGAACTTCTCGTACGCCTCGTAGAGGCCGGCGAGCCCGAGGCGCTGGAGGCCGATGCGCGTCGCTCCGACGTTGCTGGAGCGGTAGAGGATCTCGGTGAAGGTCAGCGGCTGCGGGTTGACGGAGTAGTCCTTCACCGCGCGACCGCCGAACGTCTCGGTCTTGTCCCAGCCGCCGCAGTCGAAGCGCTCGTCCTCGCCGCCGCTCACGCGGCCCTTCTCCACCGCCCAGGCGAAGTTGATCGGCTTGATGGTCGACCCCGGCTCCAGCGAGTCGGAGACGGCGCCGAGCACCATGCCTTTCGGGTCGAAGGCGTCGCCCTCCGGCGCGGTCGCCGGGATCGAGGCGATGCCGAGGATGCCGCCGTCGCGCGCGTCGAGCACCACCGCCGACGCGCGCAGCGACTTGTACTTCTTCGCGTTGCGGCGGAGCGCCTCGTAGAGGACGCGCTGCACCTCGACGTCGACGGTGAGGGTGAGCGCGGCGCCGTCGAGCGGATCCACCGAGCGCGCCGCGCACGTCTTGAACCGCTTGCCGCCGCTGGTCTGCTCGCCGCCGAGCAGCCCCGGCGCGCCCGCGAGCAGGACCTCGAGCTCCCGCTCCAGCCCGAACTGGCCCGCCGTGCGGTCGTCGCCCTCGAGGCCCGAGTTGGCGACGATGCCGAGCACCTGAGTGGTCAGCTCGCCGTAGGGATACGCTCGCGCCGGAGCGTCTTCGAAACTCAGCGCGGTG
This sequence comes from Planctomycetota bacterium, assembly GCA_035626575.1. GTDB lineage: Bacteria > Planctomycetota > CAIWVZ01 > DASPNK01. The sequence goes on from DASPNK010000150.1 coordinate 8,090, forward strand.
CGGGCCAGCCGCCGCACGCGGCGCTCCTCGGCCGTCTCCGCGGCGGCCTCGAGCGCGTCGAGCTCCTCCAGCAGGTCGCGTTTCTGCCGCGGCGTGAGCCGCGCGGCCAGCGTCGCGTACGCCACGCGGCGCCCCGCCGGATCGAGCCCGTCGCCGACCAGCGCCGCGACGCGCCCCGCGTCGTGTGCGACGCCGAGGCGCGCGAGGACCCGCGGCAGCTCGGCGGCGAGGAACGCCCGCGCCGCGGCTTTGCGCGCGACGACGCGCGCCGGCTCTTCGCGCGCGACGCCGTCGGCCCGCGGCGGCGCCGGACGCAGCAGACGGACGTCGAGCGTCAGCTTGTGCTCGTAGTGCGAGGTGGCGACGGGGCGGCCCGCGCGGTCGAACACCGCGCCGCGGCTGGGAAGCTCCGCCAGCGTGCGGCCGGGCGTGCGCTCCGGGCGCGTGCGCTGCCGCTCCGCCAGCTCGACGTGCGTCGGGCCCTGGAGGATCTGCAGCTGGAACAGCCTGGCGAGGAGCAGCGAGAAGACGCCGAGGACGATGACGCCGATCCAGCCGGAGACGCGGCTGTCGGTCGGCGGCAGGAGGCCGGACGTCCCGCGCGGGCTCACGAACCCGCTCCCGGACGCCGCCCGGGCGTCGTGCGGCGCGTCGGCACGTCCCGGCGGTCGAGCCCGGCGCGCTTCATCGCCGCTTCGACGTCGAGACGGGCGCGCTTGACGCCGATGCGGTTGCGGAGCCAGCGGATCTCGTTCTCGCGATCGGCGAGCTTGGGCGTCAGCTCGGAGATACGAAACGCCGAACGGCGCGTCTCCGCTTCGGCGTCGACCACCAGCCAAC